>MNVA01000012.1 GCA_001871325.1 Ignavibacteria bacterium CG1_02_37_35 | reverse complement strand
TCATCTTGAGCCAATAAATCTTTAACTGCAAATTTTACCGTGAAATTATTAAATATTTTTTTGGAGATGTTAAAATCGATCTGATCTCTTGGTCTGCTCAAGATATCACCGGTTTGATCAACGCCAACTTCTACAATTTTTTGCCCGACTTTATTATAAACAAGGTTTGCCGTTAAACCGGATTCATACAGATCGTAGTAAAGCCCGATATTTAACACATAGTCCGCCTGCCCTTGCAAAGGACGTTTTTGGACAGTACCTGCTTGACCCAAACTTGCCGTTCCAAGATCAACTTCCGATTTAATAAGACTGATGTTGCTATTGAGTGATAGCGGTCTGAAAGTATCCCAAATAAATGCAAGATTTTTACGCGCTTCCAGTTCTATACCGTAACTCACCGCATTGTCGGCATTTTTCCATGACCGGGATTTAGAGCTTGTGTTTATCCCAATTACTTCAATTGGTTTATTGAAATGTTTATAGAAAAGATTTGCCGCAAACAATTCGGTTGGATTCGGATAAAATTCAAATCGCAGATCATAGTTATCAACTACAGTTCTCACCAATTCGGGATTTCCAAAAACATAATCATCGGTTAAAAAGTCATAATAGCCGGAGACAGCCAATTCTCTTAATTCCGGACGGGCAACCGTTTTACCATACGCTCCGCGGAAATTTATATTTTCATTAAACTTATACGTCAAGTTTAATGAAGGAAGAAGATCATTGTATTTGTGCTCTACCGTTAAGGTTTTTGAGTAACTCTGCGGATCGATATATGACAATCTTACATTGGAATATTCATATCTAAAACCGCCTGTAAGTTTGATGTCGGATAACAAAGTTGCATTGAACATTGCATAAGTACTTTGGACTCTTTCGGTCGCGTTATACTTATCGGAGGGATTTGACACTTCAACTAAATAAATAAAATTCGGATTAATATTTTCCGGCTGGAAAATATCTTCAACCGGAAGACTGAAAATACTATCCCTTAAGTTGATCGAAGTTTTTCTCTGGTTGAAATCAAACCCGAATATTCTTGGTGCGTAATCTCTATCCTTCTTGTTCTGCAAGTAACCGATTTTGAAATTGGGCATTGAAGGTTCTTCAAACGGTTTTATAAGAAAGTCTCCGCTAAAACCGTAACTTTTGTCTTTCAAGTCTGAAAAAAATCTTGTTGCAGTAGCTTGATTCATTGAAAAACGTAAATCACTTTCGGGAGCGTCTAACTCCCGGCTGTACCAATATTTCCTGGAATCGGGTTCTTTTCTCTCTGAGTTGGCGTAATTCACATTCCAGTTGAACAAACTGTTATTTAAGGAAGTAACCACATGTTCACCGATCAACTGAGTTGAATAAAGAGAACGTTCCGTAAACTGCAGCGATGTAGCTTCTCTATATTCAGGGACGTAGAAATGGCTGCCCTTTGTTGTTACAACATTATTGTCTGTGTTCTGATTGTAAATATTTTTAAAACTGATCTTGTTGTTTCCGCCAAACTTATAACTGGCATTAAATAACGCTCCCCAAAGAATGTTATTTAAATAATCTGAGCCGGTGTAATCATACCAGGTACCGCTGTAATTGAAATATTTCCTTTCATACTTCCTTAATTCGTTGGTGGATGAATAAGAAAGCGATCCGATAAATCCGAGTTTTCCTTCTTCACCGATCTCGTAAGAATCACCAATAGATAATTTAAAGTTTGAGTTGAACGGCATTTTGCCTTTTTGCGTTCCCCAATCATTTTTAAATGATCGCCCGATTTCTTGAATGGTTTTACTTCCAAGAGAAGAATTGACGTGCTCGGAAGGAACGGTTGAAGGTAAATTGCGCGACCCGTCGTCAATACCGAGGAAATCGTATTTACCTGAAGCATACGTTAGCATGTCTCTATTCGTTGATAAAGTATTGTATGAACTCCCCATACTGAATTCAATTAAAGAATTCGAAGGAAATTCAACGGTATTTATCTGAACCAATCCGCCGGAAAAATCAGCCGGTTTATCGGGAGTTGCTGATTTACTTGTAATAACATTTTCAATCAAAGATGAAGGAAATAGATCGTACGAAACGCTTTTCTTTTCCGGGTCTGTGCTGGGCAGATTTGCTCCGTTCAGCATGGTTGAATTGTAACGGTCGCTCACACCTCTGATGTAAGCGTATTTCCCTTCCGAGATAGTAACGCCTGTCATTCTTTTTAAAATATCCGTTCCATCCGAACTATTATTTTTCTTTATTAGCTCTGCACTAACACCATCTACAATGCCTATAGATTTTTTTTGGATGTTTAGCATAGCTGCTTCGGTTGCTTTTAAGACATCTGCAGAAACTACTACCTCATTCATTTCTTTTGTTTCGGGTTCAAGTTGAATATTGATCCTTGTCTCTTTACCCTCTTCCACTACAACATTTTCAACAAGTGATGATTGATAAGATATGTAGGAAAATTTTAAGGAATACTTTCCCGGTTTTAATACCCTAATTGAATAAGTTCCATCGAGATCCGAAGTAGCTCCCATCGTTGTTCCGGTAATTAAAACCGAAGCGCTGATCAGTTCTTCGTTGTTTGATTTATCGGTTATTTTACCGCCGATTGAACCCTTATTCTGACTGAATAATGAGCCGAATCCAAAAACGATTATAAAAAAAACGGTAAGTGATCTCATAAAATTTTGTTTGTTCCAATTTTGATTGTAATACAAGTACATTTTCTCTCTCTCTATTAAATAGTAATTGTATCGCAAATTTACCTTTGGCATGTTATGTAAATGTTAAGCCATTGTTAAGAAATTGTTAAGTTCAACTAAATAATGGTCTAAGTTTGATAAGCAAATTGCGGCTCTTGAATATCTTCTTTAAATAACAGATT
Organism: Ignavibacteria bacterium CG1_02_37_35; assembly: GCA_001871325.1. Lineage (GTDB taxonomy): Bacteria > Bacteroidota > Ignavibacteria > Ignavibacteriales > Ignavibacteriaceae > UBA1563. The sequence goes on along the minus strand of MNVA01000012.1, from coordinate 34,440 downwards.
ACTGTAAATGTACTTTTCTTTTTTTGAGTATTTGATCAAGTCGATATCGATGAGGATGAATCCGTCAATGCAACTTTGGAAATCGGGATCAATACCAAAATCGAGGAACTGCGCGCCGCCAGGTTCGCACAATGCGGTATATTGTTTATATAATGGGGGGACCGACATCCCGAAAAATCTCAGGTTCTGTTTAAGCAGCTTTAATTCTTCTTTGTAGTTATTGGAGTTAAAGATCGCTGATAAATTTCTTAGCTGCTCTTCCCGGATACGGTATTTGTTCTTTGCCATAACAAGGCTGTAAGTATTTCCGTACCACTTCTGATAGAAATGAACGATCATTTCTTTTGCATCGAGCGGAAAAGAATTTGAGACAGATACAGGACCGAAGAGGAATTGAATTCTTGGATTAGCTGCAAGGAAAGCGCCTATCCCCATCCACAAATAATCTAACGCGTTTGTGTTCCAATATTTTGATTGAATGAAACTTCTTCCCAGTTCGATTGAATAAGGGAGATGAAATTGAAATTGCTCTGTAAAATTAAATAGTGTTGATGAGTAAAATCCCGCGGCGCCATATTTATCAACAATCTCACTTCCCACGCCGATCCGGTACGCACCCATTATTTCTAAATTCTCTTCATCCCATAAAACAATGTGATTGTAATAGGCATCGTATGGATCGGAGTCTAATTTCTTTCCGGTTCCCTCTCCAATCTTTCTAAAGGTTATTTCGCGGAGACGCGCAATCTCTATGATTACATCGGGGAAGAGTTTATTGTTTGAGAGTAAATAGACTTTTTTCTTTTCACCAATCTTGCGCAGAAGAGTTGCAGCCAAAAGCTGCCGTTTAATTTTTAACGGATCAACAGGATGGATGACATTTTTTTCGGTTACAAAAATTCCTTTTTTATTGTTCCCGATTAGATAAACATGTTTCCTCAATGTTTTTAATAATGTTTTCCCCTTCAATAATCCGGAGAACATAATTCTAACCGGGATCAAATCTCCAACTTTTATTGGAATCGTTTTACCTCTTTGTTTAAATAATTCCCGTGGTAAAAGAAACATGGATAACGGTTTGGATAAAGCGGATACTGCGTAAAAGATTAGACTGTTTCTTCCACCTATAAATACCGGAAGTATTGGAGCGCGTGATTTTTCCGCAAAGTGCAAAGCTCCGCGAGTCCACGGAGTGTCTTGCAAACCGTTCAAGGTAAGTCTTGATACTTCTCCCGACGGGAAAAAGATCACCGCGTGTTCTTCTTTTAAGGCTTTATCAATAGCGGTGATGTTTTCTTTTTGAATTCCGCTATCGAATAAATTATAAGCGAGAAAAAGTGATTTCAGATTTTCAATCTGCAATAAAATATCGTTCACAACTATTTTAACATCACTGCGAACCTCAAGTACCAGTTTAAGCAGCGCTAATCCATCCAAACCGCCAAGAGGATGATTTGACACGATCACTACTTTTCCTTCACTCGGAATTTTTTCTCTATCCTTACTTGAGGTCAGGTAAGAAAAATCGAGCTCCTCGAAAAGTGCGTCAATAAACGAATGACCTTCTAATCCTTCGTGTGCAGCTAAAAATGTATTGATCCTTTTTACCTTCATTATGCTTGATAAAACCGCTTCTACGGCTTTACCCGGTAACGAACTTTTCTTTCCATAAAGCGAAGGAATTTTGTTTCTGAGGATATTATTTAAATCTAATTGAAGCATTTAATCCTCGAGTTGGTTTGACAAATCTTTTGTATCGTTATGTTTCGCAAAAAGATAACCGAGACTGTAAACGAGTAGTGAAAATCCGAGTGAAATAATTCCGAAGAAGTATTCGCTTCTAAAGAGGGAAAGTATAAATCCCGTTAAAAATGCTATGGCTGCAAACAATAAATTTGCTGATTCTTTTTCTACCATGATGTATTCTCCTAATTGTGAATTTTTTTTCTTAAGTAAAGTTATCGTTACACTATTAAGAGAATGTTACCGAAGTGTTATGAAATTGTTAAAAGTTGGGGCGTCAGTGTTGGTCACCGGTCAATTGTCAGTGGTCAGTGGGGAATAGTAATTGGGTTCTTTAACTTCGTTAGAAGTTCAAAATAAAATAGAGAAAGCATCTTATCTTCCGATGCTTTCATTTTTGTTCAAACAAAAATTAAAAAGTCAGCTTACGTTTGTAAGTGAACTATTATCTTATTCTTAATCATAATCTTAATCATTATCTTACTCGTTATTAGACGGCTATTTCGGATTCAGCCAAACGCTGACAATTAGAAAAAGATTAAGATTATGATTACGATTAAGAATTTTTTCTATCAACATCTGCGTAACATGTGTTATTTAAATCTTAGAGAAGCAGTAACCTCACCCTTCATCCCTCTCCTTACTAAGGAGAGGGAACGAGGGAGAGGTCAATTGCGGTTTTGTACAAAATAATATTTGCTTAGATTTACAAAGGAATTAATTACAGGAAGTTATACACTATGAACTACATCTATCTGGGTGATTGCTTAAACGTCCTACGGGATAATATTAAAGACGAATCGGTTGATCTTATCTATATTGATCCGCCGTTTAACAGCAAGCGCGACTATAATATTTTCTTTGACGATAAAGAAATTCAAACCCAGCGCATTGCCTTTGAAGATACGTGGTCTTTGAAGAACATTCAAGATTCTCTGCAAGAACTGCATACAATGAAAACAGAAAATCTTTTTTATCTTCTGCTCACCTATCAAAAAGTTGCGCCCCACGCTTTCCCCTATTTAGTTATGATGAGTCTGCGTTTAATTGAACTCCATAGAGTTCTTAAACCGACCGGAAGTTTTTATCTTCATTGCGACCCGACGATGAGTCATTATTTGAAAACAATTTGTGACATCATTTTTCAAGAAAAGAATTTTAGAAATGAAATCATTTGGTCTAATGAATCTTCTTCCGGTTTCAAAACACAGGTTAAAAAGAAATTTGTGCGTGGTCACGACATAATTCTTTTCTATTCATATGCTGAAGCCACTTTCCAAATAGAACACCAACCTTTAACTGCTTCTACAATAAAAAGGTATGATAAAATAACAGAAGATGGGAGAAGATATAAAATTTATGTTGAAAATGACGGGAAGGAAAGAAAACAATTTCTTGATCAATCTAAAGGAAGAAAGATGAGTGATACCTGGACTGATTTGCCATCTTTTCAAACGGTCAATGCATCCAGAGAATGGATGGGTTATCCAACACAAAAACCAAAAGTATTATTAGAAAGAATTATACAAGCAAGCAGTAACGAAGGAGACACCGTGCTTGACGGCTTCTGCGGCTGCGGAACAACCGTTGACGCGGCGGAAAGTCTGCACCGTAACTGGATAGGGGTTGATATTTCTCCCATTGCCATTTCGTTAATCAAAAGAAGATTAAAGGATACCTACGGAAAACAATTAACCGCTTTTGAAGTGCGCGGAACACCGACAGATGAAGTTAGCGCAATTGAATTGTGGAAACAAAATCCGAACGCCTTCCAGGATTGGTGGCTCACAGAGTTTGAAGTTTTCTCAACAACGTTCGGCTCAAAGGGAGCGGATAAAGGAATTGACGGCATCGGGCAATATCTTGTTTCGGAAACTCAATCCATCCGTGTTGCTTTTCAAGTTAAAGGAGGCAAAGTGCAATCTAAAGATATTGACGCATTGATAGGAGTTCTTTCAAAACACAAATGCGAGCTTGGAGTATTTCTTTCAATTGAAGAACCGACCAAACCGATGCTGGATACCACAGCGCAGCAAGGCTTTGTTGAATTCCCGGGATTTCAATATCCGAAAATTCAGATACTAACGCTGAAGGATTTCTTTAACAACAAATTTCTAAAACTTCCGTCAACAAACATTACGTTCAAAGCGGCGCAGTTCAAAGGAAAGAAAAACAAACAAATTGAGTTGGGGATTTAAGAAAAACCTCACCCTTAGTCCCTCTCCTTACCAAGGAGAGGGAAACAGGGAGAGGTCAATTGCCTATAATAAACCTATTCGACAAAGAAGTTGTTTATAAAATAACAAAGTATAAAACCGTATATGAAAACATTTTTATTTGTTCTACTACTGATCTTCAATCTTTCTGCACATGCACAAGAGAAAGATTCTACCTTTTGCCATCACGGGTTTGTAATGGATTATACTAATTCGATCGCAGATGAAATTGGTTTTAAATATAGACCGACAAAATCTATTTCCTATTTCTTTAAAGGGAAACTTTTTACTCAGCAACCCTGGAGATATTCAGAGGGTAATGAAACGTATCAAGAGCTTAGAAAGTATGGGGGTGTTTTGGGAATTGAATACAGTATTCATTCAACCAATAATATTACATTTTATTTAGTAGCCTCAGCAGGTTTAATCGTTACCGACTTTAGCCAGGTTTACTTCTTAGAAGGGTCTTTTTATGAGTATGCCGGAAAACTCTATGATAAAAATTTTACTTATAGTATCTCATCCGGAGTGGGTGCAGAATATTTTTTTTCGAATCATTTATCAATAGGTTGTAGTCAAATGCTTTCTTTAGATTATACAAGTGGAAACAGAATTTCAGATTATGGCGAATCTGATCCATTAACTTATACAAAAGTAGTTTTTGGCAACACCAAATTTACTTTGTCATTCTATTTTTAACTGTAAATCATTCAATTTATAAAAATAGACCAACTAATCAAGGATAACATTTAGCGTGAAATCAAAAAGGAATCAAAAATGAAAACAATTCTCTTTACTCTACTCTTAATTTTTCCTCTTTCAATAACTGCACAAGAGAAAGACTCTACATTTTCTCATTATGGTTTGATAATGGATTATACTTATTCGATAGGTGAAGTGGTGGGTTTTAAATACAGATCAACAAATTCCATCGCTTTTTTTGTTAAAGGTGGCATTTCTTCAGAAAGATATGCTACTCGTCGTTCTACGGGTACTTCAATCGATAAATTCAATACCTTTGGCGGTGTTATAGGAATGGAGTATACGGTTCTTTCTAGAGATAATATTTCATTTTATACAGTCTTTTCCGGTGGTTTATATGTTCAAAGTCGAGGTGGCTTATCAATTCATCATAACCGTGAAGTTAAAAACTATGAATACAATATTGAAACCGGATTGGGAGCGGAATATTTTATTTCCAAACATTTATCTATCGGTGGAAGTCAAACGGTATCGTTAACTTATATCAAAGACAATGATTTTGATTACTATGATAATCCAATAACTACTACTCAAACTAGATTTTTAATCGTTAATGCTAAACTAACGTTATCATTTTATTTTTAAGAGAAGTGTTTAAAACAGAAACCTCCGAGGTTTTAGGATTTTGAACAAGTCCTCAAAACCTCGGAGGTTTGAGGCTCTCTTTTCCGCCGCGGTCAAGTGTAAGGAGAGGGAAACAGGGAGAGGTTAATTTTAAAATATTTTCTTAGTTTTAATCGTTCACAAAAAAATAATTGAAGGAAAAGAGAATGAATCACTTTAAAATATTTGTTTTGGCTTTACTTTTTTTCACTCCCCTTTCAGCACAGCAAACGGATGAAGAAGTAACAATGTTAATCCGCTGCGATGATTCAGGAATGTCAAATTCAACAAACTTAGCATTGGAAAAGATGATCGGGAGCGGAATCCCTTTTTCAACTTCCGTGATGTTTGCTTGCCCCTGGTATCAACAAGCGGTTGAGTTACTTAAATCCAACCCGCAAGTCCCGGTAGGTATTCATTTAACATTAAATGCGGAATGGAAGAACTATCGCTGGGGACCGGTTCTGGGAAAAGAGGTCTCATCATTAACCGATGAATCCGGCTATTTTTTCCCTTCACGGAAAACATTTCACGAACACAACCCGAAACTTGAAGAAGTTGAAAAAGAATTAAGAGCGCAAGTTGCCAGGGCGATGAACAGCGGTTTAAAGATTGACTACATAGATTATCACATGGGAACAGCAATGGATAAGCCTGAGTACCGGGACATTGTTGAAAAACTTGCGGAAGAAAATCATCTTGGAATTTCCCGTTACTTCGGAGAATTTTATACGGACAACATGTATCCCGATCCGATTGAGTCGAAGAAAGACAGTTTAATTGGCATCCTCCGGAACAAGTTGGAGAAGGAAAAAGTTAATCTTATAGTTTGCCATTGCGGAGTAGATAATGACGAACTTCGAGCAATGATCGATATGAATCCATTTGGTCCGCCGAAAATGAGTCTTAACAGGCAGGCGGAATTATCAGCACTTCTTTCTCCCGAATTTATTGCTGAAGTTAAAAAGAATAACATTAAACTGATCACGTACCGCGAATTGATCGAAAGAAAAGGAAGAGAAAATATGAAAAGACCGGCAGAGTTTGAGTATTGATTATACTTCGAAATGAAAAACCTCCCTCGACTTTTATAAACCACTCTTTATAGAGGAAACCACCGGTCGCTCCGATGGAGCTAAAATATTATTCTCGCTTACTGTGCTTCAAACAGAAAGCTCCTACGGAGCTAACAAATACGGTAAGAGCGCGGTTACAATTTGCTTCATAAAATGGGGAATCAGTTCCGTAGGAACGAACTGTTTGTAGAAACATAAATATCATTTGAGGGCATCTCTAAAAACCTTCAAGGTTTATCTTTACCATATTTTGTTATGTTAAAATTTTATCGAACTTAGCTAAAATAAAATCCTTGAAGGTTTCTAAGCAAGATTTTAGAGGTGCCCTTGAGTAAAAGCCCCATCGGGGCGGACTGTTTGCAGAAAAAAAGTATGGTGTAAAAATTAGCTCCGGAGGAGCGGGTTGTAAGGTAATATTACAAAACTATCAAGATTTGAATTGAGCATGCACATATCCGCAATAACCCTTGACTGCTGACTAAAGACTGTTCCCTTGACTATCCACTATTGCACAAACGTAACAGCTATCCAATACATTAGCCCGGAAATAAAACCGGAAAGAGGAATCGTGAGGACCCAAGCCCATAAAATATTTCTGGCAACACCCCAACGAACGGCAGAAAATCCTTTGATAGCGCCAACACCGGTTATTGCGCCTGTAATGGTATGAGTAGTGCTGACGGGAATTCCGAAAAGCGTGGCGAGAACTATCGTCATTCCGGCAGAAGTTTCAGCGCTAAAGCCTCCAAAAGGGCTAAGTTTTGTCATCCTCATTCCCAAGGTCTTAATCACTTTCCAACCACCGACCATTGTACCAAAAGCAATAACCGAATGGCTGGTTATTACAACCCAAAAAGGGACATTAAATGATTTTCCAACTAACGATGGATCACCACCGGCAGCCATCAGTATTAAAACCATTGTAATAATTCCCATCGTTTTTTGTGCATCATTCGACCCATGACTTAAACTGAAAAGTGCGGCAGAAACTAATTGCAATTTTCTAAAATATTTGTCAACCGTTCTTGGTGATTTATTCCTAACAATCCATAAAATAACGATAGAAAAAAAATAAGAAATAACGTAACCCATAACCGGAGCAATGAAAATAAAAATCACAACTTTAATAAAGCCTGAAAAAATAATACTGGCAGGACCCACTTTTATAAGCGCCGCCCCAACAAGTCCACCGATGATTGCATGTGACACACTGATCGGAAGTCCAAAATGTGTACATACGGAAGTAAGCACGATGGCTCCAATTAATGCAGAAAAAATAACTTGATAATCAATGACCGATGCATCAACTAACCCGGCGCCGATGGTTTTCGCGACAGCAGTTCCAAAAACAAAAGCAGCAACAAAGTTGAAAAACGTCGCCCAGAGTACCGCGTGAAAAGGAGTTAAAACTCTTGTTGATACGACTGTTGCAATTGAATTAGCCGCATCGTTCATTCCATTGTAAAAGTCAAAGAGAAGCGCTAATAAAATAATTGTTATTGGAAAGACCATAAGTGTTACGAATTTTTAATTAAGATTGAAATAATAACATTCGCCGTTGACTGACATTTATCAGAGGCTTTTTCGAGCATGTCAAGAATTTCCTTCTTCTTGAATAATGTGATGGCATTATTTTCTTCAAGGAAAAGTTTTTTTAAAGAGGCGCGGTAAACATTGTCAGCTTCAGTTTCTAAATCCCTAACTGCTTTACATTCGTTAATTTGTTTTTCTTTTGCTTTTAATCTATTTATGACGCTTCCGAGTTCTTTGATCTGTTGAAGAACAATAGCGGCAAGTTTATCGGCTCCTTCAACTTTTTCGTTTAAGCTGTAAGTATCCACACGTGCAACCGTTCCTAAGAGGATATCGCCTATGCCGTCTATCTTTTTAATTAAACTGAAAATGTCTTCCCGGTCAAACGGAGTGATGAAGGTGTTGTTTAATCTTTTAATAACCCTGGAACTTATTTCATCGCATCGGTTTTCCAACGGTTTTAATTTCAAGTAGATGTTCGGGTCGTAGCTTTCTGACGAGAAAAGATTATACGTCTGCTGTGCCATCCCTTGAACATGAACGATGATTTCGGTAAAATCATCAAAATATTTTTCTTCTTTTGGTATTAATCCTTTAAACATCTTCATTCCTTTCAAAGTCGGTAAATTTTCTTATGTAAAATAGGAAATAATGAAAAATTCTTAATCATTCTTTAAATTTTTCTTCATAAACCTTAAATTATTTCTTCAGCCTGGTGAACTACGTGTTTCCTGTATAAAGTTAAAACTGCAGATTTTGAAACAAATCCGACATACTTTCCATCTTTTACAACGGGTAAATTCCAAGTACTATATTTATCAAACTTATCAATTACGCTGTGCATCGAATCATCAACATCAACAATGCAGCTATCGCTTCGCATAATTTCATAGACCAGGAGAATATCATAGAGTTCCTTATCCAAAATTACCTCCCTGATATCATCAAGATAAATTAAACCCACGAAATTGTTCTCGGAATCAACAACTGGAAAAACATTTCTTTTAGAATGAGTCATAACCTCTAGAAATTGGGCAAGCGTAGCATTGGGATTTACAGCGGAAAAATCTTTCTCAATTAGTTCGGCAATAGAGATTTTACTGAGTAAAGCGGCATCTTTATTAGTCACATCATCAAAGCCTTCTTCAAAGAGAACTTTTGTGTAAATGGAATTCTTTTCAAAATATTTAGAAATAAAGAAAGAAGTAGAAACCACAATCATTAACGGAACAAAAAGAATATACCCGCCGGTAATTTCAGCGATAAGAAAAATTCCGGTTAGCGGGGAGCGGATAACACCGGCAAGAACTCCCCCCATTCCAACTGCTATAAAATTAGCGGTGTTTAGATCCATTAAGCCAAGTGTTCTAAATAATTGAGCCAGGAAAAAGCCGGACATTGCACCCATAAAAAGCGAAGGGGCAATAATTCCACCGTCACCACCAGCGCCAACCGTAAGCCCGGAAGCTATCGGTTTTAAAAGGATCAAAAGAAAAACGAAGAGGATGAGAAACCAATCGAACGGAAGCGGGATCGAAAAAATACTGTTTTGTATCAACGAGTAATATTCAGTGTGAAGAACTTGCTTAACCGAAAGATATCCCTCACCAAACAGCGGAAGAAAAAGGAAGATGAGAAACGACACTCCCAATCCGCCAATGGCAGCTCTGTAAAATTTATTCTTGATCGAATGAAAATAATTTTCGATAAAAAAAGTGGTCTTGATAGTATAAGCGGAAATTATCCCGCAAAAAATACCGAGAAGAATATAAAACGGAAGCGCTTCTAATTGCCAACCTTGGGTCACTAAAATAAAAAGCTGGCCGCTATGCATAAAATTAGAGAATACCGCCGCAGTTGCGGAAGAAATTAAAACCGGGATTAAAAACGGTACTGAGATCTCCGAAACCAAAACTTCGAAAGCAAAAATTACTCCCGCAATAGGACTATTAAAAATAGCCGAAATTCCTGCTGCAGTTCCGCACGCAATAAAAAGTGTTTTGAATTTATAACCAAGTTTTAAACTTTTTCCGATATTCGCTCCGACAGCAGCGCCGGTTGCGGCAATAGGAGCTTCAAGACCAAGACTTCCACCCAAACCTACAGTTAGCGTACTTGCAATGATATGTGAATAAGTTCTTTGAAACGGAATATCAACTTTCCCTTTTGCAATAGAATAAATGATATCGCTCAATCCTTTAGCATGAATTCCTTTGAAGAAGAATTGCACAAAAAGAACTGTTAATAAAATTCCGATGAACGGAAGAAGAAAAACAATTTTTATTGAATAACGCTCCATGATGGATAGCGCCAGTTCATGCGAAAAATTAACGCTTGATTTTAATACCACGGCAATAATTCCGGCAATTAATCCGATTATTATACTAAGGAAGATAATCGAAGTTTTACTCGACGGATCATGGAAGATTGACGGGAGCAATTTTTTAAACAGTATAAAAATCTTTGTTCTACTTTTACTTTTCATCGAAAATTTAAACCAGGTATTATCGTTTCACACACTTCACTGCTAAAATAATAATTTCTTTTCTCATTTTTGCCCTTCTCCATCAAAGTAATTCAAATTTTGGTTTTATTTGGATAAGGACGGGAATTTTCATTATTCATTATTCTCTGCCTCTTGTGTTTTGGTAGAATGACTAACCGCGTGAATAAGAAAAATAGTTGTTGTTTTCTGATTCATTTGACGGTAAGTTTCTTTCGATGATTTTTAACAAAATATTCAACAAGAAAAATGTGCGCAGTATTGCCGCCCTGTTTACGGTTTATTTATTCTTCGGCACATTAATTTTCCCATTCTTTTCGAAAGATAATGATGACAAAAATCTTTCTGAAAGAAATCAACAGAATAATCCTTCGGTTCTAACAAGCGCTGACTTTTGGCTTTCATCTGATATAATTTTTAGAGTTAGTGAAAAGTCGTTAACAAGCGAAAAGGCTTCTCAAAATCAAGACGCTAATTATTTAATTAGCTATTCAGCTTATCATTCTCTCTGCTATTCAGTTTATTTTCAAACCGGTTCCCTCACCACAAATGTCGTTAAAGAAACCTTTTCACAAGCGAGTCCAAGAAGTCCTCCTGAATTTCTATACTAATGCCCTGATCCCATAAGCCATTGCTGTAGCAGTATTGGTTCAATTTATTCAATTAACATTATCAATATGAAACAAGGAATAATTATGTCAACGGAAGTTAAAAAGAAATTTAATGTATCAGATTTACCGTTTTATTTTTTAATATGGTCGGTGAGTCTTACCTTTATTTTCGTCATCCTCTATCTAGTTTATAGCTCTATTTTTTCTTAAAAGTAAAAGGAGCTATAAAAAATGAATCTTCGGGCTGGGTGAAAGAACAATACAAATAATTTTCAAAATTATTCAATTTTATCTCACTGAAAATATTTGTAACTCTTTCACCTCGTCCTTAACTTAGGAGGTACACTTAAAAATTTTCGAACTAAAAACACGGAAAGTTTATGATTGATTTTTATAATACCTGGCTTCCCTACATTTACTTGTATGTCGGCGGCGGCATTTTCTTTCTTGCCGGAATGATCCTTATCAGAAGAACTAAAGCAATTGATATGCGCTTAAAGAGGGATCGTTTCTGGTGGAAGGCGCTCATCTTCGGCTACTTTTATTTTGCTGTAATTCACGCTTTTCTAATCATCGCCGCTCTTTACTTGTAGGAACTTTATGCAGATAGGAACTCAATTAGACTGGATTGTCCTTGTAATTTACATGATCGCAATGTTACTGTTCGGCACCTACTTTGCCAAATATAACAAAGATACAAATGATTTCTTTTTCGGCGGAAGAAGATTTACCTGGTGGATAATTGCCATGTCAATTGTCGCTACCGGAATCAGCAGCCATAGCTTCGTTAAATATTCAGCTATGGGTTTTAAGTATGGATTTTCTTCCTCAATGTCATACATCAACGATTGGTTTTTCGTCCCATTTTTTCTTTTTGGATGGCTGCCTATAATTATTTATTCACGCGTCCGCTCCATCCCCGAATATTTTGAAAGACGATTTTCTCCCTCAGCAAGATTTTTAGTTACCATTTTACAACTTTTATATTTGGTCGGATATGTTGGAATAGGCTTTTTAACCATGGGTAAAGCCATCATGCCTTTGATGCCGGAATATCTCACTTTTTTCGGAATTCAATTTCACATAACTCTTATGGGTTTAATTTGGATCACCGCCTTTGTTACCGGAGTGTATATCACATTCGGCGGACAAACTGCAGTTATTTTCACCGACCTTGTACAAGGATTGATGCTTATGACTGCCGGATTTTTAGTTTTTTTTCTTGGCATTGCATACGTCGGCGGTTGGGATTCATTCTGGAGCCTGCTGCCAACAAGCTGGAAACTTCCCTTAGCACATTTTAATACTCCTGCAGAATTTAATTCTGTTGGGACTTTTTGGGAAGACGGTATAGCCGGTTCTGTTGGATTTCTGTTTATGAACATGGGTTTGATCATGCGGTTTATGGCTACAAAAAATGTGCATGAAGGAAGAAAAGCTGCAACAATTAATATTCTTTTTATGCTTCCACTTTCTGCAATTGTGGTAGGCGGAGGCGGATGGGTTGCAAAAGCTATTTCCGTAAAATTTCCTTCTCTTATCCCAGCAGGCACAGCGCCGGATGCCATTTTTGTGGTTATCGCAAATATATTAACTGGTCCCGGCGTCTTTGGTTTCATTATCGCAGCAATTGCGGCGGCATTAATGTCAACCGTTGCAACTTTGCTTAACGCAGCCGCAGCTATTTGGGTAAATGATGTTGATAGACCGGTAAGAATCTGGTTGAAAATAATTAAAAAAGAAAACCCCGTTGATGAAAAAAGAGCAATGGTTGTTGCACGGGGGGCAACGGTAGCTTTCACTTTGTTAGGAATTTTAGCTGTCTATGCTTTTAGTTCTTATCCTACAGTTTACCAAGCCCATGCTTTTTTCCATGCAACCTTAACTCCTCCTTTGATGATCGCAATTTTCTTTGGAGTTTTTTGGAAAAAGTTTACTCCCGCCGGTCTAATCACTACCGTTATAGGCGGAATATCTCTTATGCTCTTAGGAAACAGATATCCGCTGGAATTGATTGCCCCAATTGCACAAGGAACTCCGTATGATCCGGTTCATCCGTTTACCTACATGGCAGCGCTTTATAATTTGATCGTCTGTTCATCAGTTGCAATTTTAGCTTCGTTGCTTCAACATCAACTAAAAAGAACTGCGAACAAAATAAGAAAGAATGTTCATCATCAAAAAATCATGTACAGCATTATCGCTTTTATTATAGCCATTGTTGTCTTTGACATAGCTACCGCATTGTTCCAGCTTTCGATTATTACTTTTATGCCGACCTTTATTTTAACCGTCGTGATGTCAGGTTTCGTTGCACTTGTTACTACCTTCTACGTAAAATATGACCCTGAAGCTCAAACGCTTGGCTTGACTATTTGGTCAATCCACCAGGCTAAGGAATGGTTCAAAGGGAGAAAGTTAAATGAACGTGAGGGTGAAAATGCGATAGTCAGTTGGAAATTAATAGAGACAGATAATGAAGATATCATCAATTTCTCCAAACATGATATGCATAAAATGGCGGCGGAGCCAGGCGATTTGGTTTACATTTCTGATGGGAGAAAGTATTTGGGAGGATTGAAATCTTGCCATACCGTTTATGGCGAACCACATAATGAAAAAGCTATTGTGCACATCCGAAAACTGCACATCGGCAAGGGACTTTTTGTTGAAGGACGAATGTTAGAAGCCGAAAAAGAAATGTGATTTATTTAATTACGAATTAGGAATTACGAATTAGGAATGGGGAAATTTTTTAAAGGTGCATTATAGTTTTATGATATTAGTCCACTCACATTACTCTAAAGTACCTACCACCTGAATTTATTTTAAACCCCTTCCGTTTGCCTTCATATACTAAATTTGGAAATATAAAATCATCCGCCCTACTTTCTTCTAATTCATATTCACATGTCCCTCCGCTATTTGACCAATGCAATCTCCAACCCGGATTCTCGATTGATTTCCCAACCGATAATTTCAGTGATTGAATTGGATGTGTAACTCAGATTACATTTAGAACCGCATGATTCCTAATTCCTAATTCCTAATTCCTAATTCCTAATTCTTTCTCAGTAGCGATCCAATTTAAATTTCTCGCCCAAATAGAGTCTGCGGACTTCATCATCTTCTGCAAGATGTTCTGCTGTTCCTGAACGGAAAATAACGCCGTTAATTAAGATGTACGCTTTATCAACAATGCTTAATGTTTCATGAACGTTATGGTCGGTTATTAGCACACCAATGCCGCGGTTTTTCAAGCTGGCAACAATTTTCATAATGTCTTCAACCGCAATTGGGTCAACACCAGCAAAGGGTTCATCAAGCAGCATAAATTTTGGATCTGTTGCCAGCGAGCGGGCAATTTCGGTTCTTCTTCTTTCACCGCCGCTCAGTTGAAATCCAATACTTTTTCTAATGTGCGTTACGCTTAAATCTTCTAACAACCTCTCTAATTTTTCTTTCCGTTCCTTGTTCGACAATTTCTGCATTTGAAGAACCGCCAAAACATTATCTTCAACGGAAAGTTTTCTAAAGATGGACGCCTCCTGCGGCAGGTAACCAATGCCCATGCGCGCCCGTTTGTACATTGGTACGGAAGTAATATTAGCGCCGTCTAAAAAAACTTGCCCTGCGTTTGGGCTGATCATTCCAACCATCATGTAAAACGTAGTTGTTTTTCCGGCGCCATTGGGACCGAGCAAACCAACGATCTCTCCTTGCGAAACTTCAATTGATGACTTATTTACAACGGCTCTCTTTTTATAAATTTTTACTAAATCCTGACTACTTAGTCTGCTTTTTTCCATTACTGATTTCCTTTTGAAAAATTCATTTGTAGCTGCGGGGTAAACAGTTTCTCTTTTTCCGGTCTGTTTTCGAAAAGAATAAAGCTGGGGAGAAAATATTCTTTCTCTTTCCCTTGTATAATCGTCTCCGGATGATATTCACTATTAGGAGTGCCGAACAGTTTTACAGAAATAATTTTCTTCTGATCAAAATTCATTAGAGAACTTTGCGCACTCGCTTTCATCAATCCGCTCGGTTCTTGATCATCGTATAGGTAATAAATACTCAAGACGTTTGAGTAGACTTCATTACGTTTTATCCCTGTGCTGTCAAAAAAAAGCATGATTGTGTCACCGGAAATTTGATCGAACCGCTGTCTAAAATTTTCGTTATACGAAGCGATCAATGCGTTATTGATGATATCAATTTTTTGAATTTGCCTTTCCTTCAAAAATATTTTAACTGAATCTCCGGAAAGTTGGGAATTCTCAAACCACAGAACAGGTTGTGCCGACTCATCGCCGGTTTTATTGGTTATTATATTCTCTTCGTCTCTAAAATAGATTGTATAATCATTCTTCGAAGCAAATTCTCCCCGCAAAATCTCAACCGAATCAATAGCAATAAAACGATTGGAGGTATCGCGGTATGCCTTCATCACTTTAGATTTTATTAACAGTGTATCAATTGTTTTCACTGTATCACCCGAAAAAGTTGTGTCAATTTGAATAAGTAAGGGAAGGCTGTCAATTAAACTGTAATTTTTTGCGCGGTAGTCTTCCATGTGTCCGCCGAGAATGGTGGAATGGTTGGTTTTGTTTTTGATATTTATATTTCCAAAACCATGGGATTCTTCAACTTTACGGAAATGAATAAGACTATCGGCATAAATAATATTTTCTTTATCCGCGATTTTTACGTTGCCGAATGCGATCGCGCGGTCTTCTCTCCGGAAATAGAGGAGACGGTCGGAGGTAAGGGTGGAAATTGTATCAAAGAGTTTTACGTTTCTACGGAAGTCAGCTTTATCTTCATTAAAAAAATACTCCCCCGCTGTTGCGGTCAGAATGACTTTTTTATCATCAAGTTTAACCCCTTTATCGGAAAAAGTTCTTCTTTCGTTGCCGTAATAGAACCCCTCATCAGTGTAAATTGTAAGGGTATCTTGAGTAACAATAACATTGCCTATCAGCTTAGCGTCATTTCTTGCAAGATACTGAATTGCTTTGTTGCAGGTGATAACAACGTTTCCTTGCGTGAGAACTACATCTCCATTTACTTCGCGAATAGATTCTCCATTTTGAACCGAACCAATTAATTCTTGTCCGGTTACAGTAATTGTTTTATTCGCCTCTTGAGCAAAACCGAAACAAGTAGAGAGTAACAAGTAACAAGTAACAAGCAACAAGTAATGAGTAAAGAATAAGGAGTAAGGTGACACATTTACTGCTGATTTCTCGTTTCCACTTTCCGCTTTCCACTTTCCACTTTCCAGAGTGCTCATCTTAAAGAATCCGAAGTTGTGACGTAAACAGGTTTATGAATAATATAATTTTGTAAATGCTGGTCGGATTCAAATCCATAACCTTGAATTTTTTCAGTCGGAGTTGTTATGGTAACAAATTTGTCGGTAACAATTTTTTGATCTTTATTTCTCCACATAAGCATTTCAGATTCTAACTGAGTTCCGCTGTCATTCTTGGCAACTACATTCTCAAAAGCATATAAATCTTTTGAAGCGTCATTTACTTTTCCGCGAAGAGAAGTGAGCGTTGTGGTTTTAATTTCCGAAGGATTATAAAAATCTACATGCTGGTAACCGTCAATTAACGTTTCCTGCTGCTTGGAAAACATTCTTAAATGTCCAACCTTCATTACTGCTTGTATCCTCCCGGAATCCGTAAAGGTTATTGTAGAATTCCAGCTTTCCTGCGAGGGCAGTTCAGCTACATTTATACTCGCATTAATTTTAGGCTTAACTTTTTGTGTGTTACAAAAGAAAAAGAAAAATGGCAGAGTAAGAAGAAAAAAATATTTCATCTTTGCTTTAAACCAATATTAACCAGATCGTGCATGTGGATGATGCCTATCGGTTTTGACTCTGTGTCAACAACAACCAGCGTAGTGATTTTATGATTTTCCATTTGCTGCAAGGCAAAAGAAGCAAGCAGGTCTGCTGTGATAACTTTTGGATTCTTTGACATTACATCTTTAGCTTTATAAGACCTAATCTCTAAAGTTTTTTCAAGGAGCCTGCGTAAATCTCCATCAGTTATGATGCCAAGCAAAACTCCGTTATCATCAACAACGCAAGTAGTGCCGAGCCGTTTAGAAGTAATTTCCAAAATGGAATCTTTCAATGAAGCATTTTCGTTTACGATTGGAATCTGGTCTCCTGAGATCATTATCTCGCTAATTTTAAGAGAAAGTCTTTTCCCCAAACTTCCGCCGGGATGAAGCATTGCAAAATCTTGAGCGGTAAAACCTTTGCGTTGTAATAAACATACTGCAAGTGCGTCTCCCATAACAAGCATCGCTGTTGACGAGGCGGTCGGAGCTAAATCAAACGGACACGCTTCCTCCTTCACATCAATGTTTAGAAAAATATCACTCTGTTTGCCAATCTTCGAATCTTTATTTCCTAACATTCCGATAATCAAGACTCCAATTCGTTTTAACAGCGGAAGAAGATTAAGCATTTCTTCGGTGTTCCCGCTTTTAGATAAAATTATCACAACATCTTCAACCCGAACCATTCCAAGATCGCCGTGCAGCGCGTCTGTGGGATGAAGATAGATTGCTGCTGTTCCGGTTGAATTCATTGTTGCAACAATTTTACGCGCGATCAAACCGGACTTTCCCATCCCGGTTAAAACAACTCTTCCTTTACAGCGATCAATTGCTTCGACGGCACGAACAAAATCATCATTGATATTTTCAGAGAGCTTTGTGATGGCTTCAGTTTCAATTCGAACGACTTCTTTCCCATGGGCGATAATTTTTTCTTTTGTCAAGACTTATCCTTTATTCAATTAGAAAATCTTTTAATTTAGCTTATAAACTTGAAAATAAATTACGATATTTTTTTTGTGATACGATCAATTTTTTTCAGATCAATCAGCAGCTCTCTCAATTCACTTAACGGCAATTGGCTTTCGGCATCGCTTAATGCTTCCCCGGGATTCGGGTGCACTTCAAAAAATAGCGCATCAATCCCAATAGCTATGGCGGCTTTGGCGAGAGGTTTAATAAACTTAGGCTGACCTCCTGTAAAATTTCCTTTGCCTGGAAGCTGAACAGAATGAGTCGCATCCATAACAACCGGGAAACCGAGTTCCCGCATTATCACTAAGGAACGCATATCAACAATGAGGTTATGATACCCGAACATCGTTCCTCTTTCCGTAAGCATAACCCGCCGGTTATTAGTAGAAAGAATTTTTTCCGCCGCATGTTTCATATCTTCAGGCGCAAGAAATTGTCCTTTTTTAATATTAACAACTTTACCGGTTTTGCCGGCGGCGAGAAGTAAATCGGTTTGGCGACAAAGAAAAGCGGGAATTTGCAAAACATCTACATAATTCGCGGCTAATTCAACTTCGGCAGTTGTATGCACATCGGTTAAAATGGGAACCGACAATTCATTTTTAACTTTGAGCAGAATTTCAAGCGCTTCTTTATCACCAATACCTACGAAAGAATTAAGACTTGTGCGGTTCGCTTTCTTGTAACTTGCTTTAAAGATAAATGGAATACCAAATTCGGTTGTAATTTCTTTTATTGCTTTTGCAGTCCGAAAAGTTATTTCCTCATTTTCGACAACACATGGGCCTGCAATAAGAACAAAGGGGTTATTATCACCGATTTTTATTTTTTCGATCTGCATTACTTTCAACTTTCTACTTTCTACTTTCAACTTTCTACATTCAACTATGCCACCGTTTCTTCGAACAAATTACCCGGCTGGTTATTTCTTTTTCTCTTTCCGAAATGTTTGTAGGCTAATTCAGTCGCTTCTCTTCCGCGCGGTGTGCGGTTGATAAATCCCTGCTGAATTAAAAACGGTTCATAAACTTCTTCTATTGTGCCTGCGTCTTCATTTACCGCAACGGAAAGAGCGTTTAGTCCGACAGGTCCACCGCTAAATTTCTCAATGATCGTAAGAAGAATATCTTTATCCATCTCATCTAACCCAAACTCATCAACTTCCAGAGCAGTTAGTGCTTTTTTTGAAATTGCCAAATCAATAACTTTTTTATTATCGAAATCGGCAAAATCCCGCGTCCGGCGTAAAAGACGATTTGCAATTCTCGGCGTGCCACGCGACCGCTTTGCAATTTCATAAGAAGCATCTTCATCAATCGGGATCGCAAGTATTTTAGAAGAGCGTTGTAAAATTATTTTTATCAATTCAGCGTCGTAATAGTCTAAACGGCTTTTAATTCCGAAACGGTCGCGAAGCGGTGAAGTGAGCATTCCGGCGCGAGTAGTGGCTCCGATTAAAGTATACTTTGGTAATTTAATCTGAACGGAGCGGGCATTGGGTCCTGAGTCAATCATGATATCCAACTTATAATCTTCCATTGCAGAATAAAGGAATTCTTCAACAACCGGGCTTAAGCGATGAATCTCATCAATAAAGAGAACGGAATGTTCTTCAAGATTCGTTAAAATTCCTGCTAAGTCTCCAGGTTTTTCCAGTACCGGACCTGAGGTAACTTTTAATTTCACTCCAAGTTCATTTGCAATGATATGAGAAAGCGTTGTTTTACCAAGCCCCGGAGGACCTGTGAGCAGAACATGGTCAAGCGCCTCGCCTCTTTTCTTGGCTGCCGAAATAAAAACTTTTAAATTATCCGTGATTTTCGTCTGTCCGGTAAAATCCTCAAACCTAACAGGGCGAAGTGATTGTTCAAGCTGAACTTCGTCAAGCGAAATTTCTGGTGCAGTATTCTCAGATTTTCTTGTCATCTCATTCCTGTTACGTAACTAACGTCTTATTTCTTAAATTAAATTTATGAATCGCATAAACCATCAGCACCATCAAACCAATCATAATGAAGGCTGCAAAAATAGTTAAATATGGATTTAGGGATCTATCATAAAGCAAAATAATCCCCGGGTTCCACGGACTTCCATATAAAATTATTAGGTGAACAACATAAATTAATAATGTATTTCTCCCAAGTAGAATTAAAACTTTTGGGATCGTATTTATTTTTAACGCAATTAAAGTAATTAACGAAGTAAAGCTGATTACAAGTCCAAGCCGGTAAAAAACAAGATTCGGACTGATAGTCCAAAATTTACTTTCTCCATTAATAGCAACCTCAACAAAATTTCCGACAAGAGCAAGGAAAAGTAACGCGGCTCCTGCACCTAAAAGCCTAAAAGAAAATTTAGTGGTTCTAAAGACCGTAGGATTTTTGGCTAAATAACTTCCTAAAAAAGAACCCGCAGCCAGGTAGCTTAACCACGGGAATAATGGAAAATTTGAATGAGTTCCGGATGAGAAATACCCTGCTAGAGCTTTATGAAAATAGTTTGTCCAGGTTATTCCCTCACTTATCGGATAAAGAAAGATAATTATTAACACACCGGCAATAAAGACAAAATAATCGCTCACCTTCATTTTTTCAGCTATATACGCCAAGAGCAAGATATATAATAATCCAAAACCGATTAACTGCAAAACATCTACTACAAAAAACACATCCCATTGCGCCGCTGTGACATTTTTAAAATAAATCAGAGTAGGAGTTGGATATCTCAATAAATATCCGAGCCCAATCAATGAAAGAGCCCGCTTTATACCTCGTATCACTCTTGGATTTTCCCCAAACGAAACTTTCTGCAAACGGAACAAATACATGAAAGTTGTTCCGGCGGAAAACATAAAAATTGGCGCTGTTAATCCACGATTAGAAAACCAGAGAAGAAAGATCGGATTGTTCAGATCACGAAATTGGGATCCAAGCAAGATATCTATCGTATGCCCTTGCACCATATTCAATACGGCGAAAGCTCTCAAGAGGTCGAGAAAAACAACTCTATTTTGTGAAGCTTTGGTTGTCATTTCAAATTACGAAACATTTGTTTTCGCTTCTACAATCATTTCAATTTCAACAGAGGCATCGCGCGGAAGTACATTTACTCCAACGGCTGCGCGTGCATGTTTTCCTTTTTCTCCGAATATTTTTAAAAGAAGTTCGGAAGCACCGTTGGCAACTTCTGGTTGATTAAGAAATGCCGGGTCACTATTCACAAATACGGTAAGCTTGATTACTCTTTCAACAAAATCCAAACTTCCAATAATGCTTTTGACAACCGAAAGACAATTTAGGACTGCGATTTCCGCAGCGAGCCTTGCCCCTTGCTCACTCACTTCCGCACCGACCTTTCCCTTATATTTCAAAACTCCATCAAGCATGGGGAGTTGTCCGGATGTAAAAACGAAGTTACCTGATTTTACAGCCGGAATATATGCTGCTAATGGAACGGGAACAGCGGGTAAAGTTAAACTTAACGCCCTAATTTGATCTTCAATCATAAAATCACCTGATATAATTTTCTAATTTCTTATTATATTGAAACACAAAAAGACAGCCATCAATTGTAAAAAGGAAATACCGAATGCTCGAAGTCAAATTTAAGGAATTTGTGGATATTGTAAAACGATTAAGAAAAGAATGTCCGTGGGATAAAGAACAAACAAATCAGTCCATTAAAGCCGCAACGCTTGAAGAAGCGTACGAAACCGTCCATGCAATTGATGAAAATGATTTCAACGAATTAAAAAAAGAATTGGGCGATTTGCTTTTCCACATAGCGTTCCACACCGCCATCGCTGAAGAGATAAATGAATTTACTTTTGAGCAAGTGATAGAAGAAATTTCCGGAAAACTTATCCGGAGACATCCGCATGTTTTCAGCAATCTTAAAGTTTCCGGTACAGCAGAAATAATGAAAAATTGGGAGACGATCAAACTCCAGGAAGGAAGAACCTCAATATTAGAAGGGATTCCGCAAACTATGCCAGCCATTATGCGTGCACACCGCCTGCAGGAAAAAGCATCTAAAGTCGGATTTGATTGGGATGCAATCGCCGATGTAAAGAAAAAAGTAAATGAGGAATTAGATGAACTTCAAATAGAAATTGATAATAACCAAATTGAAAAAGCCGAAGAAGAATTTGGCGATCTCCTTTTTTCACTCATCAACCTCAGCCGTTTTTTAAATATCAATCCGGAGACTGCACTGCGGAAGACAACTAATAAGTTTGAAAGACGGTTTACCTACATCGAAAAAAAAATTGCCGAACAAAAGAAAAAAATCACTGATGTTGATTTGAAAGAGATGGATAAATATTGGGAGGAAAGTAAAACGCTCGAATAAGATCAATGCAACAATAACAAGAATTGTTGCTCTTAAATTTTATGTTTTTTCTTTATCATAAAATTTTTCATACGCGTCAATAATATCTTTTACCAATTTATGGCGTACGACATCGCTTTTTTCAAAGTATACAAAACCAATCCCTTGAATACCCGAAAGAATCTCCTGCGCTTTAACTAAACCGCTCACCGTTCTACTCGGAAGATCAATTTGTGTAATGTCTCCTGTAATAATCGCCTTTGCATTTACTCCAAGTCTGGTTAAAAACATTTTCATTTGCGTATCGGTGGCATTCTGCGCCTCATCAAGAATAACGAATGCATTGTTTAAAGTTCTCCCGCGCATATATGCCAACGGAACAATTTCTATGACTCCCTTTTCAATATTTTGTTTCAGTTTGTCAGAGGGAAGCATATCTTCCAGTGCATCATAGAGCGGGCGCAAATAAGGATCGATCTTTTCTCGAATGTCACCGGGAAGAAATCCCAGGCTTTCTCCAGCTTCAACAGCTGGTCTCGCTAAAATTATTTTAGACACCGTTCCCTTTTTTAGGGCGGATATTGCAAAAGCAACCGCTAAATAAGTTTTCCCCGTTCCCGCCGGACCAATAGCAAAGCAAATATCATTCTTTTTTACTAATTGGAAATAAGTTGATTGCCCTGGAGTTTTGGCTTTAATACTATCATTCTTTGTGTAGAGAATAATTGAATCGAACTCTTTTTCGTTGATAATTTCCTTCCCTTGCAGGGTTAAATCAAGAATAGTTTCTACATCGTTCTCCTTCAAGTTTCCTTTTGTATTAATAACATAAATCAACTCTTTGAAGAGTTTTTCGAGAAGTGAGGTTTCTTCTTCAGTTCCTTTAAAGGTTGCGGAATCTCCCCGGATAGTTATAACTGCAGAAAAACGGTTTTCAATAATTTTTAAATTTGAATCATTAAAACCGAGTAAAGAAAGAAGATCGACATTTTCAAGTGTTATTTTTTTTGTTGTTTCCGCCATAATGCTAAGTTTTGTTTCTCTAAAAGATGTGCGAACTGGTGTAAATCATAAACCTGTTCAAATAAAAAAAGCCCTTGTCATCAAAAGATGAAAGGGCTTTCAAAAAACTATTTTGAATAAAGCAACGAACTACTTTGTTACGGTGTTGGTGCCGGTTTGTAATTCATTTTCAGTTTTTCGTACTTTGTTTTTTCTTCTTCAGTTAAATTAGGAATTTTAAATGTTTGTTTCGGGAAAATCAAATCGGCATTTTTAATTTGATCTCTGTTAGCCTGATAAATTTTAGGCCAGGCGAAACCGTTTCCGTAAAATTCACTTTTCTTAGCAATTCTCCAGAGACAGTCACCTTTAACAACAGTATAGCTGGCTTCGGTTGGAGCCTCTACCCATGCGTCTAGTAATCCCGGTAATACAGTATGAACTTTGTTGAAGAAATCAGGTAATGCGCTGATCTTATTTGCTTGAAGAGCAGCGAGATCTTTTGCCCGGTCAGCTTTAGGTCCTTCTTTTCTTCTAATTTTTCCTTCTAATTCGCTGACTGCTCTGTTGTAGTTGTCTATATCAGATTTTTTAGCTCCAACCATTCCGTACAAGTCGTCCATACAATTATCATAACTTTGAATTGTGGAAAGGTTGGTGTTCAACCCGGTAACATCAGTCTTTAAGGTTGTGGTCTCTTTTTGTAAACTCTCTTTTTGAGCAGTTAACTTATTGATTTGATTTTGCCATTCTTCTTTCGTCATCTCTTCCTGTGCAAACGATGAAAACGTAAACGCAACAACGAGAGCTGCCGATAAGAACCAAATTTTATTTAATTTCATATAAATCCTCATGTTTTAAATTCTTGTTTTAAGATTACTTAGAAATTTTGCCCAAATTTGCTTTGGTTTCTTGTTTAAGCTTTTCGCATTCTTGAAGTTTTTTGTTCTTCTCGGCGATTTGTTTTTCAATACTCCCTCTTTCATCTTTTAAGGTAGTAGCAGATTTTTGCAAAGAGCTAACTTCCTTTTTTAACGCATCAAGTTGAGCCAATTCTTCTTGCGAAGGTCCGCTGCTGCACCCAACAAATCCTGCAGTCAACAAGATGATCACAGTTCCCAACAGAGAACTTTTTAATGACTTAAGTAGCTTCATAATGTATACTCCATTTTAGTTAATTGATAGTCTATTTAAATTTATGATATTTCCTTGCATAAATCAAGAAAAATTACTGTAAAAATATATTATTTATAAATTAAAAAACCAAATAAGCGCATTGAAAAGAAAATTAAATTAATTTTTTCTGAACAAAACTTGTATAACTTTTTTCCGCTATGATAAGATGATCAAAAACGGGGATTTCCATCATTTTTGAAACCTCCACTAATTTTTTAGTAATCGAGATATCTTCATTACTGGGTTCGGGGTTTCCACTCGGGTGGTTGTGAACTAAAATGATACTTTTCGCACTGTTTTCTATTGCAACTTTAAAAACTTCACGCGGATGAACAATACTCGCATCTAAACTTCCAGTGGAAATGAGTTCAGTGCGAATGATTTTGTTCGCAGAGTTTAAACAAACCACGTAGAAATGTTCGTTAAGTTCATCTTTTAACAACGGAAGAAAAATATGCGCAATATCTTCCGGCGAAGTAATTTTCTTTTCAGAAAACCATTTAGATTGTACCGCTGTTCGTTTACCAATTTCAAAAGCGGCTACTAATGTGGCTGCTTTGTCTTTTTTGATCCCATTGGTCTTGCATAATTCCGAACAAGATTTTGTTGATAACGAAGCAAGATTGCCGTAACGTTTTACAAGATCATAAGCAACCTGAACTACTGACTTCCCTTTAGTTCCGGTTCTCAAAAGAATAGCAAGTAATTCAGCATCGCTCAGACTTTGACTGCCGCGTAAAAGAAGTTTTTCCCTTGGGCGGTCGTCTAACGGCAAATCTTTTACAGTCCCCAACTTATTTCTTTCCTTTTGGTTTGTACTCAAATCTTTCTACTAACTCAAATTTGCCCTGATGATAGCGCACAATATTTAGAGAAGAATTGATCTTGCTTTGCTCAAACACAATTGAATTGTGAATTCCTTCAAACGGTTCAGCGTTTGAAATAGTTTCTTCGAATGATCTGAGTCCCCGTTCCGAAAGGGTTAAAATTTTTAAAAGATATTTTGCGGCATCGTAACCATATAAATTGTTGGAATTGATCTCCTTACCCGTTATTTCAAAATATTTTTGAGAAAAGGCAGTGATATCTTCGTCTTGAAAATCAATAAAAGAATCAGATGTGAAAGTAAGCTTTTCGCTAAGGGATGTCGCGGTTTCCAGCCCTTTGGTAGTAAACCAATCTTGGTTCCCATAGATCGGAAGATCAATTCCATGCTTCACCAATGCGGAAAGCATCACAGGAATTACGACATTGTCGTTGAGCGGAATAAAAATTCCCTCAACTCCCTTCATCTCTTTTTTCAAATCAATAACAATTGATTCCTTAGAAAGGGTTCTTGCTGGATACGATTGCGGAACAATTTTTCCGCCGAGGGACTTGAACTCTGTCATGAAATTTTTAGCTATGACGCTTGCGTTCCCAATTTGCGGAAAGATAACCGCAATTGATCTTTTATTTTCAACACGATAAATAAACTGCGCCATCACTTTCCCGTGCAGTTCCATCGAAGTATTTGCTTGATAAAATAATTTATTTTCCGCCTGCAAATTATCGTCAGTAGCCGTTGGGCTGATAACCGGAAGAGATAGTTTTTCTGAAGCGTTGAGAAAGAGTTGGGTTTCGTCACTAAAAATTGGACCGACAACCGCGGAATAGTTTTTATGCGATTCAATATCTTTAACAATCCTGCTGATTTGTAATGAATCACGTTTTGTGTTTTTAATTGCTAAGGCAAATTGATTCCCGGAAAGCGAGTTATACTCGTGAATGGCATATTTTATCCCCTCAAGGATATCTTTAGCAGGTTCATTTTCATACCCGTGAATATTGGTTAGCGGAAGCAGGCAAAGGATAACTTTCGGTGAGAATGCCGATGTTATCGAAGGTGAATTATTAAGCAGTGATACTGCTTCAGTAACTTCATCCGAAGTTGGAAAATCTGAAAGCAATCGGTCAAAAAAGGTTCTTGCATTTTCACTATTCCCAATCGAAAGATTTTTCTTTATTAAAGAAGTTAGCAGTAAAGGAGTTAACTCGTTGCCGGCATTTCTCCTCAATAAGTCTTCTACTTCTTCGGTAGAAAGTTTTTCGACCAGGAGAGGACGGATAAATTTCTTTTCCCTTTCAAGAGAATTCTTGTCATTCCTTTCCGGCAAATTTTCTATTAAAAAACGAATTGCCTCTTTTTCTCTTCCGCTCTCACTTAATGTCTCGGCAAAAAGCAGTTTGGCTTCATCGAAATATTTGCTGCCGGGATATAAATTAAGAAATTCACTCAAAGTCCTTTCCGCCGAAGAGAAACTCTTTTCTCCTAAAAAAATTTTTGCAGAAAACAGTATTGATGCCGTTGTTTTGGGGTTCTCCGTTTGCTTAGCTATCCATTGAAATATTTTAAGCGCTTCTTGAAATTGCTGCGCATCGAAAAGACTTACTGCTATTTGGAACTCTGAATTTATTTCATTTTGAGTAGAAGAAGGAGACTGAGGGAAAGAGACTCTTGCCGTAAAAATTACAAATGCGATGAGCAAAACCTTTCTAACCATCTGAAGCTGCCTGGTTTTGATTCAATTTTTCTAAATTTTTAACTGCTTCAAGGGCTACTTTGTTTTGGGGATCAAGCTTTAATGCCAAGTTGAAATAATTTTCCGCATCTTTTATTTTGTTTGTATAAAGGTAAGTTATTCCTAAATGAGAATATGTTTCCGGAGATACCTCGGTAGATTCATCAATAAACTTGGTAAAATATTTTTCTGCTTTTTTGTAATCACCGCTTTTCAGATATATTTTCCCCGCCCATTCAGTTACCGAAAGATCATCTTTATTCAGCTTTAAAGTTTTTTCAATTGACGTTACTGCGTGGGCAATCATCGTTAAATAATAATAAATAATCGCGAAGAGCAAATGAAGTTCATAATGGTTTGAATAGTACACCTCGGCTTGTTTAACGTAAAGAAGCGCCATATCAAAATTAGTTAAATTAATATGTGTCTTCGCTAAATAAATGTAGGCATCCTGCATGAACTCAGTCTCTTTTCCGCTTTTTACAAAATTTTCAAAACTGATTCTTGCTAATTCATATTCAAGGAGCATGTAGTGCGAGTAACCTATAAAGAATGAAGCTAAGGGAATTTCGTTTGGGGAGAAGAATGATAAAACTTCAATCGTTTCATTCCATTTACCCTGCCGGAAAAGAAAGTGTCCGAAGAACAATCGAATTTCATTATTGTCAGAATTTTCTTCGAGTAATTCAGAAAGTAGATTTTCTGCAGCTAAAATATTTTCAAGACTTTCATAAAGCAGAGATAAATTGAAATAGGCTTCGATAGCTTCCGGATGTTCCTCAATAATCTTTTTGTAAAATTGTAATGCGTGGAGCGTTTTTCCTTCGGCAATAAAACGCTGTGCTTTTTCAATTTTAAGTTGAACTAATTGTTTCTCTTTAGCTTCCATTATTCCCACTCAATTGTAGATGGCGGTTTAGAACTTATATCATAAACCACCCTATTAATTCCATTCACTTTGTTGATGATCTTATTTGATACACGGGCAAGAAATTCAGGCTGAAACGGATACCAATCTGCCGTCATTCCATCTGTGGAAGTAACCGCGCGCAAGGCAAGAACATTCTCGTATGTTCTGCTGTCTCCCATTACGCCAACGCTTTGCACAGGAAGAAGCACTGCGAATGCCTGCCAAATTTCATCATAAAGATTTTCGTTTTTAATCTCATCAATAAAGATTTCATCTGCCTGGCACAGCAGCGAAAGTTTTTCCCCGGTAATATCACTTAAAATTCTTACAGCTAAACCAGGTCCGGGGAACGGATGACGTGCAATTAATTCTGCCGGGATGGAAAGTGCTTTGCCAACATTTCTCACTTCATCTTTAAATAATTCGCGGAAGGGTTCAATCAATTTTAAGTGCATTTTTTCAGGAAGCCCGCCAACATTGTGATGCGTTTTAATCGTTACCGATTTCCCTTTTACACTAACCGATTCAATAACATCGGGATAAAGGGTTCCTTGCACTAAGTATTTTACATTCGGAATTTTGGCTGCTTCCTGTTCGAAAAGTTCTATAAAGGTATTCCCAATAATTTTTCTTTTTCGCTCCGGCTCTGTGACTTCTTTCAATCTTTCTAAAAATAATTTGGAAGCATCAACAGAAATTACTTTTAAGTTTAAATGCTTGCGGAAAAGAGAAACGACTTTTTCACTTTCGTTTTTCCGCATTAAGCCTGTATCAACATGAACACACGTTAATTGGTCTCCAACTGCTTTTTGAACAAGCACTGCCGCAACTGTTGAATCTACTCCGCCGCTTAATGCGCACAAAACATTATCGGAACCAACTTTGTTTTTAATTTCGGTAATTTTTTCTTCAACAAAATGAGCGGGCGTCCAATCTGCTTTACAATTACAGACTGAGAACAAAAAATTATGAAGAATTTTTTTTCCTTCAACAGTATGAGCAACTTCAGGGTGGAATTGTAATCCATAAATTTTTTTTTGAGTATTTTCAACAGCGCAAACCGGTGAATGGGCTGATGTTCCGGTAATGCAAAATCCGTTTGGGACTTGAGTAACCAAGTCGCCATGACTCATCCATACCGAAGAATTTAATTCGCAGTCAGAAAAAAGTTTGGAATTAGCGGAAACCGTGAACCCGGCTTTTCCATATTCTCTTTCGTCAGCTTTCTCAACCTTGCCGCCAAGATGCTTTGCAAGCAGCTGCAGCCCATAACAAATTCCCAGAATGGGAATATTTAATGCAAAGATTTCCGAATTAACATCAGGGGCATCTTCAGCATAGACGCTCATCGGTCCACCCGAAAGGATAATACCGGAGGGATTTCGTTTTTTTATTTCTTGAAGAGAAAGGGTATGAGGAAAAATTTCGGAAAATACATTTTCTTCCCGGATACGCCTCGCTATTAGTTGAGTGTATTGCGAGCCAAAATCAATGATGAGTATTTCATTTTTTCTATTCATCAAAATTTGAAAAGATAAAGATTATTCACCAATGAGCTGGCTGTAAGCAGCATCATCAAGAAGATCTGTTAATTCGCTTTCGTTTGCCATTTCAATTTTGATCATCCAGCCTTCGCCATATGGATCACTATTCACTTTTTCAGGAGAGTCGGTAAGTGTTTTATTAATTTCGATAACTTTTCCGCTGCATGGCGCATAAAGTTCGCTCACCGTCTTTACTGCTTCAATAGTTCCGAAATTTGCACTCTTTGCTACTTCCTGTAAATGAGGATCAATATCAACAAACACTACGTCGCCAAGTTCACCTTGCGCATAATCAGTGATACCAAAGGTCGCTATCTTTCCGGTGGTGGAAACCCATTCATGCTCTTTTGTGTATTTTAAACCTTCTGGAATATTCATAAAATTCCTCTATTAATTATTGTTTTTTTCTTTTAAAAAATTGTCTAAAAATGAAGTGTCAAAATTTCCGCTTACAAACTGTTCATTCTCTAAAACCTCAAGGTGGAATGGAATAGTTGTTTTAATTCCTTCGACTGTAAACTCTTCCAACGCCCGCCTGGCACGCATGATAACAGTCTTTCGATTTTTTCCCCATACGATTAGTTTTGCCAAGAGGGAATCATAATAGGGGGGAATAACATACGATTGATAAACATGCGAATCTACCCGGATGCCAAATCCTCCCGGGAAATGAAGAGATTCAATTTTACCGGGATTCGGGCGAAATCCTTTTTCAGGGTCTTCTGCATTTATCCTAAATTCCATTGCATGCCCGACCGGGTCTTTTGGCATCGTCTCAATTTTTTCTCCACCGGCTACCAATATCTGCTGACGGATGAGATCAACTCCATTTATAACTTCCGTTACCGTATGCTCAACCTGAATTCTTGTATTCATTTCCATGAAATAAAAATTCTTATGTTTATCAACAAGACACTCAATAGTTCCGGCGCCCTCGTAGTTTACTGATCTTGCTCCAAGCACTGAAGCGTCTCCCATTTTTTTTCTAAGTTCAGCATCCATAATTGGGGAAGGAGATTCTTCAATTAATTTTTGATGGCGTCTTTGAACCGAGCAGTCGCGTTCGCCGTAATGGTATACATTCCCGAATTGATCTCCCATAATTTGAAATTCAATATGACGGGGATTTTCAAGATATTTTTCTATATAAACTTCGCCGTTCCCGAAGGAAACAATTGCTTCTGAACTTGCGGTTTGAAAAGCGTTTTCAAATTCCGATTCCTCTTGAACAATGCGCATCCCTTTTCCGCCGCCACCGGCAGAAGCTTTTACAATAACCGGGAATCCAATCTCTTGCGCGATTGCTTTCCCGTCAATTACATTTGCTACAACACCGTCACTTCCGGGAATAACCGGGATTCCGTTTTTCCGCATCGTTTCTTTTGCGTTTGCTTTATTTCCCATCAAGTGAATCATTTCAGGCGAAGGACCAATAAATTTAATCCCTGACTCAGAACAGATTTCGGAGAAGCTGGCGTTTTCTGCGAGAAAACCGTAACCGGGATGAATTGCCTCGGCTCCAGTAATTTGTGCGGCGGAAATAATCACGGGAATTTTTAGGTAGCTATCTTTACTGAGCGCGGGTCCGATACAGACCGCTTCATCGGCAAAGGTTACGTGAAGGGAGTTTTTATCGGCTTCAGAATAAACGGCAACTGTTTTTATACCTAATTCTTTGCATGTTCGAATGATACGAAGAGCAATTTCGCCTCTATTTGCAATTAATATTTTCTTAAACAAGGTTTCCTCAAAATCTTTATTCTGCTTCGATGAGCATTAAAAGTTGATTATATTCAACCGGTTTTCCATTTTCAACTAAGATCTTAATAATTTTCCCGGAGATGTCAGATTCAATTTCGTTCATCAATTTCATTGCTTCAATAATACATAAAACGGCGCCGGTTGAAACATTGTCGCCAACTTTAACATAAGGGTCTGCATCCGGTCCCGGAGCGCGGTAAAAAGTACCGACAATCGGAGATTTAACTTCTTTTATTTTTGAATTTTTTTCTTCTTTCGGCTGCACGATCGCCGGCAATGGAGAAGTAATAATTGGCGTTGGAGTAGGAGCCGGTGCTGCATTCTGTTGAGCAGGAGGCGGTACATCAGCTTTTTTGCAAATCTTTATTCTCGAATTATCCTGCTCAATCTCGATTTCGGAAATATTGCTTTCTTCCACCAATTTAACATATCTTTTTATGAGTCTAAAATCCATGTTCAGTTCCTTAGTTTTGGTTATTAGTTATTTGTTAGTAGTCAATTGAGAAATGACTATTGACAAATACTTAATACAAATTATTCTACTTGAGCTAAATAACGATCAACTTCCCTACCTGAAGTTGAAGTCGGAAAATCTTTTTTAATTCTTTCAAATATTTCTTTTGCTTCCGCAAGTTTTTTTACCTTCAGAAAATTAATGCCGGAAAATAAAAGATATTGGGGATTAAGCGCATTTTCTTCTGAAACAGAACTTGCTTTGCGATAGAGTTCGGCAGCTTTTTCAAAATCATTTTTTGATTCATAACACGCTGCCTCGCCTGCAAACGCCGCAGCTTGGAAGAGTTCATTGCCGCCGTCGTAATCTTCGTAATTTTTCAAAGCATCATCAACTTTACCGAGATAAGAATAGGCGTGGGCAAGATAAACTTTTGCAATTTCACCATTCTCGGAATTGCCGTATTCTGCAACAATCTTTTTTAATCCCATTACTTTTGTTTGAGGATTACCTTGAATCGCTTCTAAGAACATCCCGGAATCGAATAGGGGAATAACACGCGACAGTTCAACATTTGCCTTTTCACTCTTACTGCTTTTTTGTTGCGTATAAAAAAAAGATGCGGCTGCAAGAAGAATTACCGCAACCCCGCCGATCAAGAAATTTTGTTTATGCTTTCCGTAAAAACCGACGGTTTTATAATAAAAAGTTACGAGACCATCTTCTTTAATTTCCTTGCGGGATAACTTTTTTCTTTTTGTTAACATTCATAACTCCGATAAATAATTTGGTTTCAAGTAAAAAGTGGAAAGTGAAAAGTGGAAAGGATAACTTTTACTTTCTACTTGTAACTTTCTACTACTATTTAATTCTAATATGATTTGAAAAAATCCATGCGTGCGAATCTATAAAAACTTCTATCCGGTAAATACCTTTTTCGCTGACAATAAATTGGGCTTCAATATTTTGAAGTGATTCAACCAATCTACCATTATGAATCAAACGAATATCAGCTGATTTTCCCGGCAAATAAACTTTTAACATTACCGGCTTTTCACAGAGGATTTCTTCACCCATCTGGATTTTTTTATTGCCGAATTCCGCAAAAAAACGAAATCCTGTTGCATCTCCATGATAATAATTAGAGACGAAACAATTTCCTCTCCGGAGAGATTCTAAAACTAAACTCTTAGCTTTTTCCACAGAAGAGGGGTTTGCGTTAATTTCGATTTTCTGCTCTGTTAAAATATGAGTTCTGACTGACTTGAACAAAACTTTATACGGGAAAACCTCAACTTCAAAAAAGCCAAGGAGATTCACTTTGTGTGCATGTGCGTCAACTCCTCCAATTCCAACTACTTTCCGGGCAATTGAGAGTTCATCCCAAATCTTTAATGTTTCTGCCGGAGGCTGCACAATTGACTTTAACGGATGCAGAAAGGATTGGTATTTGTTTTGTTCGGTAAGATTTTCCATCCATTCGGACATGTGGTTCCAAATTTCAATCCCTGTAAAATCGGTGCTATCCCATTCAGTCCACGGATAAGCCGGCTGCTCTTTCATAGAATTCCGTTTTTCGTGCGGATGAGCTAAAAAACCAATTCCGCCGGCATCCTTTACACTTTTTACGTACTCTTTTGCAGGTCTTCGGGTTGAAAAAGTTTCTTTTATCCCTAAAGCTAAATAGTGATTCTTATTTTCTTTATCATTCAGTTCACATCCAACAAGCAAGAGTGTTTTACCGTAGAATTTTTCATATCCTTCATGCAGTGCACGCAGCGTGTTGTGATCGGTTAAAACTAAAAAGTCTAAACCGCACTCATCAGCAAGTTGAGCTATTTGTTCTACTTCACCTGAGCCATCGGAAAAAATTGAGTGGACGTGTATTACGCCGACGTATTCGTTCATTTTCTTTTAAATTTGTTCGGTACAAAATAGAGAGAATTACGAAAAGATAAAACTGAAAAGGCATTTGGGAGGAAGAAAAATAAATGAAGTCAACTCTTGCGTTTTTCCGAAGAAAACATTTGAATGATTTGGTCAATAATCAGGTTGAATTTAATATTGCTTAATTCACCAGCTTGCGAAAGGAATAACTCTCCGCTTCCGGTAAATAATTTGGAAGTGCGGACATAACTTACTTTTTTTAATCCGCCGTTTTGAAAATCCTCATTTGTAATTTCGATAGCTTGAGAATCTGAATAAGCCTTGCTGGTAATCTGACATAAAACATATTCATTCTGTTTTGTTTCAGCAAGAATCAGCGCCGGTCTTACCTTTGATTGAGATAAATCTGAGAATGGAAAAGGAATTAAAACTACAATGCCGCTTGTAAATGCACCCATGCTTCATCCTCTTCAGATTTGTTCCAATCTTCTGCTAATGATTTTTCACTCACTAACTCCGTAAACCTTAACTCATTCTCCTCTTCCAGAAAAGTGATAATTGCTTTTGTCGGTTTTTTAATACGAAATTTTCCAGGAAACCTTATGTGTCCGTTCGGCTCTATGATAGCTTGAATTGATTGCATTGTTTTTTTCTCTTTTCTTCTTTTTACTGATTCAATTTACATAAAATGAAACGGTTTTTCAAAACCATTAAAAGGGAATGAATAATTTAGTGCTGTCTATATCCTTAAGGTTGATTTCTACGATAAAAAATATTGAATTCCTATGGAATTCTTTCTCGTGTATTGTCATCTTGTTACAAAGATTCAATCCCCGATGGGGATTGGCTTTACTCTAACCTTTTCATTGAAATCTTGTATGATACAAAAACTTTTTTTCTCAACACCTTAGGTGTTGAATCTTTGTAACTAAAAA
>MNVA01000164.1 GCA_001871325.1 Ignavibacteria bacterium CG1_02_37_35 | reverse complement strand
CCTTTAGGTCAAGTGAAGAAGCAAAATCACCCAGACCGCTGCCGAGAATGATAGCAATTTCCGGTTGGAAGGGAGCGATCTTTTTTAATGCGGTTGATGTTTCAGAAAAAATGGAGTTGAGGTTGATCATTTAAATTCCTATTTCAAAAATTTGGTAAACCAGTTCGGAACAATTTAGTACAGCGAACGAAGGTAGCATATTACCCTCGGTAAAATTCTTGTTTTTTTTATCAAGAAATATCTCTAGGATTTCTACTTTATTTTTTTTTAATACAATATAAAAAACATTGAATCCCGCCGGGATTCTTTTTTGAGTTTTGTTCTTTTGTTACAAATATTAAATCCCTATTTATCTGCCACTAGGCAGACGGGATTTCTGCAACCCGCCTGGCGGGTTGAATATTTGTAACAAATAAACCCACCAACAACTAACATTCCCATCGGGAATGAATATTTCTTATCTCAAAAAAATTCTTTCTGTGCTCAAAAAGACTTTGGTTTGCGGCATCAACGCGCTATGACTGAATGGTTGAATGAAACGTATGAGAATCTTTATTGATCCGCTAATAGATCATTCATCCATTCACTTCATTCAGTCATTCATACTTTTTTATTTCAATAATATTCCGGCTAACGTTGCCGTCATTAATGTTGCTATCGTTCCACCAAGTACAGCTCGTAGACCAAGAGCCGCAATATCTTTTTTTCGTTCGGGAGCCATGGGACTAATCCCGCCAATCTGAATTGCAATTGAAGAAAAATTCGCGAATCCGCACAGCGCATAAGTTGCCATTAAAATACCCTTCTCAGTCATCGCATGATTTCTAATTAGAGTAGTTAAATCCAGGTATGCTACAAATTCATTTAAAACTACTTTTGTTCCGATCAAACTACCGAAGTTTAGCGCATCATGCCATGGAACGCCGATTCCATAAGCTAAATATTGGAGCACCATTCCGAATATTAATTGCAGCGAAAGCGGTTTCCCGAAACTTGCTTGCAGCATCTGATTAATACCGATCATGTCACCAAATCCGGTCAGCAGGTAATTAAACATCGCGATTAGTGCGATAAAAGCGAGAAGCATTCCGGCGACATTCAGTGCAAGCTGCAATCCGTCCGAAGCGCCTGTTGCAGCAGCCTCAATTACATTTGATGCATTCTTCTCAACATTTATTTTAACGCTTCCTTTAGTAACAGGTTCTCCAATTTCGGGGAAAAGAATTTTTGCAACAACAAGTGAAGCAGGAGCAGCCATTACACTTGCCGCTAAAAGTTGAACAGCAAAACGAAGCTGTGCCTGGTAAAGCGGGATGTTGTTAGCATCAGCAAATGATTGTCCCAGCATTTGAATATATCCAGCCATAACTCCACCCGCAATGGTTGCCATTCCTCCGACCATAATTGTGAGCAGTTCGGAATTTGTCATTTTAGCAATGTAGGGACGAATTAACAGCGGCGCCTCTGTCTGTCCGACAAAAATATTGGCAACATTGGAAAGCGATTCCGCTCCGCTGGTACCTAAAAGTTTTGCCATAAACCAAGCCATTCCCTTAACGATCAATTGTAAAATACCCAGGAAGTATAATACCGATGTTAGAGAAGAAACAAATATTATTGTTGGTAAAACTTGAAATGCAAAAAAGAACCCGATTGAATCCGGTCCATTGTTTTCAGCTAATTTACCAAAGACAAACCTGGCGCCTTCCATTGTAAAGCCAAGAAGGCTGACTACAATTGCGCCGAAGAATGTTACTATGTCTTTCACCCAACCAAGCGGGAAGAACCAGCCGCGAAGCATTTCCGAATGAAGAATAAAAATTGCAAAAATAATTTGAATGGCTAACCCGTTCCTTACTAACCGCCAATTAATTTTCTTTTTATTATTAGAAAAAAGAAATGCGATGCCAAGTAATAAAATTAGACCGATTGATCCCCTCAGTAATGAAACCGCAAAATCCATAATCAGCCTTTAATTTTCTTCCGGAAGATAATGACATTTTCTACATCGCGCTTCGTAAATATCTGAAGCGCCAACAACTACCCGTTCCGCAGAAATAATTTTACGCTGAGTTTTGTCCGCCGGGTTTCCGCAGACGACACAAATTGCTAGAGTTTTGGTAATGTATTCTGCGATGGCAAGAAGTTGCGGCATTGGCTCAAATGGAATTCCGCGATAATCTTGATCTAAGCCTGCAACAAGCACACGCTTGCCATCATTTGCAAGTTGATTACAGACCTCGACAATTTCTTTTGAAAAAAACTGAGCCTCATCAATGCCGATAACTTGCGCATCTTTGGAGAGTTCTAAAATTTCTTGAGGAGTTTCAACGATTATTGAAGGGAGAGATTGTTCGCTGTGAGAAACAATTTCATCAACAGAGTAACGCGTATCTATTTTCGGTTTGAAGACAAGAACGATTTGTTTTGCGATTTTTGCCCGTCGTAGTCTTCTAATAAGTTCTTCGGTTTTCCCGCTGAACATACAGCCTGCAATCACTTCGATCCAGCCGGTTTCTTTTGGAAGGGAATGAGGATTTAATTCGTGCATATTATCCGGATATTTTTGTTTTTAAGTCGGAATCTTCAAAAGCAAAAGGGAGAAGTTCTTTTGTTCGAAGCACTTTGATCTCTTTATTTTGATTCGTTAACACGATGTCAATATCGTTGCAGAGATCAGAAATGATTTGCCGGCACGCGCCGCACGGTGAGCAGAAGTCAACGGTGTCCGCAGCTATTGCAATTGCTCTAAACTTTCTCTCTCCTTCGGAAACTGCTTTAAAGATTGCAGTGCGTTCGGCACAAATTGTGAGACTGTATGAACTGCTTTCTATGTTACATCCGGTATAAATATTTCCGTCTTCCGTTAACAATGCAGCGCCAACATGGAAGTTAGAATAAGTTGCCAGCGATTTTTTTTTTGCTTCGATTGCTTTTTCAGCTAAAAAAGTATAGTCCATTATCACTCAATTTTGTTGTTCAAAAATAAGAAATTAATTATTAACTCCTCTAACATAGATAAATTGAAAATTTAAAAAACAAGCAACAAAAAAGTTTAGATGAATGATTGAATTTTTGCATGCTTGAATAGGGTCATTCATCCCTTCCATTAACTTTAGGGCACCTCTAAAATCTTGCCAAGAAGCCTTCAAGGTTTTTATTTTAGCTAAGTTCGATAAAATTTTAACATAACAAAATATGGTAAAGATAAACCTTGAAGGTTTTTAGAGATGCCCTTTATTTATTCAACAAATATTCCTGTCCATCTGCGTACAATATTTTTGCTGACGATCTAATTCACTTCCATCTTACTTTAAAGAATTTTGCGCTTAAAAAATGAAAGACAAGGAAACATTCATAGAGAATTTGGAAAAAGAAAATTTCTCCAAAAGAAAATTTGTAATTGAATTTCTTTTGAAATGAATAAACGACAAAGTAATCGCAGAACATCTTGGAAAGAAAAATAAAACCAGCTTCCGGGAAAAAGGGAATAAGAAGAACTGAATCTACCGCAAGAATATTAAGCAAATGCCAAAAACCTAAAACCAATTTATGCCGCAACAAATAATGGAATGAAGTTGCCGTGTGTCGTCGTTTTTGCACGAAATAATCGCTAAAACTGTTTTGAACATTTGAAAAAACGAGACTCTCTTTCTCTTCAACGAAACCAATTTTACACTTGTTCTTAACTGCCTCGCGTATTAAGAGATCATCATCTCCGCCAAGTGATTGCAAAGTTTTGCTATATCCGCCTAACTTGACAAAAGATTCTTTTTTAATTCCTAAACTGCGTGATGCGCCTGAATACGGCACTCCGACTCTTGTTGCTGCTAATGTTAAAACGGTTGTTCTAAGATTTTCAAAACAAAAAAAATGATTTGCAAAAGTCTTTTGAAAAGTGAAGGGGGCAAATCCGAGAAGAAGGTCAAAGTTCTGATCGAATTTGTTTGAGAAAGCTTTTATCCAATTACATTGCAGTGTACAGTCGGCGTCTGTAAAAAGGAGAAAAGGGAATTGGGCTAGTGCAATTCCTAAGTCTAATGCTCCTTTTTTTGCTGGAAACCGTTTGTGTTCTGCTTTGATCAATTTAAAATTAGAGAAACGGTCAGCATATTTTTGTGCGGTTACAAAAGTGCCGTCTTCGGAATTATCGTCAACAAAAATAATTTCAAATTTATCTTTAGGGTAGGTTTGTCTTTCAAGCGATAAAAAAAGATTTTCAAGATTCTCTTCCTCATTTTTTGCGGCAATGATTACGGAAAAAGAAATGTCGGAGTGAGTGAACTCCATATTTCTCCTGGTTGATTCACCGCAGAGTATAATATAGACACCGCTTGAGCAAAACATAAAAAAAAGTAGGAATAAGAGTACTGCTATAATCAAAATCGTCCTTATAGAAATATTTAATTTTTCATTTGTAAAATATTGAATCCAATTAGAAAATACCCTAAGTTTGATATGTAAATTTATTTTAATAATTAATTACAAGGGAGATTATGTTAACCATATATCAAAAACTTCAAAAAAACATTCCAACTTGGCGTTCGGAATTAAGTGAACTAGCCAAAGCAAACGGGGAGAAAAAAGTCTCAGATGTAACCGTGGCGCAGTTGCTTGGGGGCATGCGCGGAGTTAAAGGAGTTATGTGCGATACTTCGTCAGTACCGCAAGATAAGGGACTAATTATTAGGGGAATGCCATTAGCAGATTTAGTCGAAAAATCCCCTGAAGAAACTTTCTTTCTTCTTCTAACAGGAGAGCTTCCTGACGCAGAGGAATTGAAAGATTTTTCTTCTCTGTTAAAAACACGGAAAACGATTCCGGCTTACATTTGGGATGTACTCAATGCACTTCCAAAAGATTCTCATCCAATGGTTATGTTGGACACTGCTATCCTCGCCTTGCAACGCGAATCAGTTTTTGCGAAGATGTATGAGCAAGGCATCAAGAAAGATGAATATTGGAAATACACACTTGAGGACGCATTAGATATCGTTGCTAAATTGCCCGGGCTCGCAGCCGCAATCTATCGTTTAAGATTTGAGAAAGGTCCGCGACTTGAGCCAAACCCCGATCAAGATTTAGCCGGTGATTTTGTGCACCTCATGGGCATGGATTCTGCCCCTACTGATTTTTATGAATTAGTTAAATTATATATGACCAGCCATTCAGATCATGAAGGCGGAAACGTTTCTGCATTTACTACCTTGACTGTTAATTCTGCATTATCCGATTTGTATTATTCAATGTCAGCAGGTTTTAATGGTCTAGCCGGTCCGTTACACGGGTTAGCAAATCAAGAAGTGGTAAAATGGATACTGGAAACGATGAAGCTCTTTGGAGGCAATCCTACACGTGAACAAATTGCTCAGTATGCACATGAAACCTTAGCATCCGGAAAAGTTATACCCGGTTACGGGCATGCAGTTCTTCGCGTAGTTGACCCCCGATTTATTGCTTTCATGAATTTCGGGAAAAAATATTGCGCAAATGAACCGCTCTTCCAGACCGTAGAGCATGTATTTGAAACTGTTCCTGGAATTTTACAGACTATAGCAAAGATAAAAGACCCCTGGCCGAATATTGATGCTATTTCCGGGTCTATAATTTATCATTATGGAATAAAGGAATTTTCATTCTATACCGTGCTCTTTGCGATGGCAAGAGGAATTGGTGTCGCTGCTCAAGCAGTTGTTAATCGTGCGATGCAGTACCCAATTGTTCGTCCTAAATCGGTAACAACCGGTTGGTTGAAGGACTATCTGTCCAAAAACTAATTTATTTCAAAAAAAATCCCGGCAAAGTCCCGGGATTTTTTTTATTTTTTTTGAATTCACTTATTAACCCCCTATATTGTAACACAAAAAGTAGATATGTCATCAAAGAAAAAAGTTAAGTATATTTTTGTTACCGGCGGAGTAGTTTCTTCGCTTGGAAAAGGAATCACCGCTTCATCCTTAGGGCTTTTGTTAAAACTACGCGGCTTTAAAGTTACCATCCAAAAATTTGATCCTTATATAAATGTTGACCCCGGAACGATGAATCCGTTTCAGCATGGTGAAGTCTATGTAACCGAGGATGGAGCCGAAACGGATTTAGATCTTGGACACTACGAGAGGTTCCTTGATGTAAATATGACGAAGGCGAACAACACTACTACAGGACAAGTGTATAATGAAGTAATTACGAAAGAGCGCCGCGGAGAATTTCTTGGGGCGACGGTACAGGTCATTCCTCATATCACAGATGAAATTAAAGCGAGGATGAAAAAACTTAGTGAACTCGATGAATATGATTTTATCATTACCGAGATTGGCGGTACGGTCGGCGATATAGAAAGCTTGCCTTTTTTGGAATCAATGCGTCAACTTATGCTTCAACTTGGCCGGAAGAATACTATTTCTCTTCACGTTACACTTGTTCCCTACATCGCCTCTGCAGGTGAAGTTAAGACAAAACCGACGCAGCACAGCGTTAAAAATTTATTATCGTTGGGCATTCAGCCTGATATTTTAATTTGTCGGTCAGAGAGAAAACTCACAAAAGATATTCGGGATAAGATCGCTCTTTTTTGTAATGTCGAGTCCCGCTCTGTTATTTCAGCGTATGACTGCTCCTCAATTTATGAAGTACCGTTAGTTTTTTACAAAGAAAAAGTTGATCAGATTGTATTAAAACATTTAAATATTCCAGAAAGAAAAATCAAACTTGACGAGTGGGAAAACTTTTTCAACAGGGTAAAAAATCCTTCGAACAGCGTTAATATTGCCATCTGCGGAAAGTATATCGAGATGCAGGATGCTTATAAAAGTATTATCGAAAGTTTTATCCATGCCGGTGCCGAAAATGATGCACGAGTTAAATTACACTGGATAAGCGCAGAAGATTTGGAAACCGAAAAGCCGGAAACCCTGCTAAAAGGAATGTACGGGATTTTAATTCCCGGCGGATTTGGTGAACGAGGTGTTGAAGGGAAAATTAATGCGATAACTTTTGCGCGTGAGAATCATATCCCTTTTTTCGGAATTTGCCTTGGTATGCAATGCGCAGTTATTGAATACGCCCGGAACGTCTGTGGTATTACAAAAGCGCAAAGTTCTGAGTTCCACAAAACAAGATTTAACGTTATTGATATTATGCCGGATCAAAAAAATATTAAGAATATTGGCGGCACCATGCGTTTAGGCGCTTATCCATGTATCATTGAAAAAAATACAAAAGCATACGAGGCGTATAAATCAGAGTATATTACCGAGCGCCACCGCCATCGTTACGAAGTCAATAATAAATTTAGAGCTGCTTTGCAAAGTGAAGGATTAATCTTCAGCGGATTATCGCCGAATAGAGAACTTGTTGAAATGATTGAACTTCCGGGACATCCATGGTTTGTAGGATGCCAATTTCATCCTGAATTAAAATCACGGGCGACAAAAGCCCACCCGCTTTTCCGGGATTTTGTTAAAGCTGCCCTTTTATTTAAAGAAGAAAAGGCGAAAAACTAATTGTTATTTATTCTGGTTGATTCTAAAAGATTCCTTTTTCTCTTGGTGGTAATATTTTTTTTCTCATTGGAATCTTATGCAGGAGATTTAAGTCCCCGTTCAAGATTAAATGAAGGGATTCAATTCACCTATAATTTTGAATTTGATAAAGCTGAATTGACATTTTCCTCTCTCTTAAAGAAAAATCCGAACGATCTTTTTGCTAATC
Source organism: Ignavibacteria bacterium CG1_02_37_35 (assembly GCA_001871325.1). GTDB lineage: Bacteria > Bacteroidota > Ignavibacteria > Ignavibacteriales > Ignavibacteriaceae > UBA1563. The sequence continues at coordinate 29,252 of MNVA01000164.1, read as the reverse complement.
ATTTCTCGGCTACACTCTCTTTATGGAAATATTTCGGATCAAATAAAAAAAAATATCTCGAAGAATTTCTTCATCAGTCGGATGGCACCATCGCCAAAGCCGAACAGAATCTTTCTGGTAATCCTAAAAATAAGGAGACACTCTATATTCTTGGCGCCGCTTATGGTTATCGCGCAATTGCTTTTGGTAAAGCTGAAAAATATTTAGAAATGATTTGGGCGAGCAAAAAATCTAACAGCTATCTCGAAGATGTGCTGGAAATTGATCAGAATTATTATGATGCCTATCTCGGTATCGGACTGATCAAATTTGCTTTAAGTCAAGTACCAAGCGGATTCAAGTGGGCATTAGCAATGATAGGGTTCGATGGTGATTCGGAGAAAGGGCTATCATATTTAAAAATTGCTGCTGAAAAAGGAAACTATTCGAAAGTTGAAGCAGAATATTATTTGTCCCAACTTTACGCAGAATTTTATTTCGATTATGACAAGTCGAAAAGGTATTTAGCTAAATTAAACCAAGGTTTTCCGGATAACCTCTTATTCAACTATTCGTTCGCCGTTCTTGAAGTTAAAAGAAGAAATTTATCTTCCGCTCGGAATATTCTGCTTTCACTTTTAAAGGAAAAGACGAGTGAATTTGAACAACTTATGGCACTGTCTAAATTTCTTTTGGCTGACGTATATTTTTACGAAAATAATTTTGAGAAAGCTAAAGATTATTACACCAGATTTTTGAGTGAAACGAAAGAAAAAAATTATTCAGGCATAGCAAATTACCGCCTGGCAATTTGTCATGAATTTTTGAATGATAGAGCAGCTAAATATTATAAAACGGCGCAGCACGGGAATGAGATGTTGGATGACGATTATTATGCCAAAAAAAAGAGTGAAATCTATCTGCAGCGGAATATTTCTGGAGTTGAAAAATCACTCATCTTTTCAACAAACCTCCTTAAACAAGAGAAATATGATGCCGCAATTGATTCACTTACAATTTTACTTAATGATAATCACTCTCAAAATTATCATAGTCAAATTTTTCTTCTGTTATCTGAAGCATATTACTACCAAAATAAGTTCGATTCTTCACTTGTTTTTGCACAAGATGCAATTGGAGAAAAAAGCAGTAGTGAATCGTGGGTGGTTCCCTTTGCATACTATTTTGCATCTGTGTCAAGTTTAAAAACCAACGATAGAGAAAAAGCTGCCCACTATTTTGATAAAGCAGACAACTTTTCCAATTTCTTCTATGAGAACAAATTGAAGAGTATGTTAAAAAATCTTGCTCGAAGTATAAATAATTGATAATATTCTTCAAATTTCTCTTTCTTTCGTTGACAATATTTCATTAAATAGCTAATTTTAGCTGCCAGTTTTAGAGAAAAATGAATATCGCAGTTTTTGTTTCCGGTAGAGGTTCAAATTTACATGCAATCCTCAATTCAGCGGAATTAGAAGCATTATGTAGAATTTCGGTTGTTTGCAGCGACAAATTAGATTGCCATGCATTTCAAATTGCTCATCAATACAACATTCCTTTTTTTTCTGTGAGTGAATCGAAAAAAAACGGTTTTGTAACATTTCAAATGTTACCTTCGATTTTTGCTGAAAAACAGATTGAATTAATTGTGTTAGCAGGTTTTTTGAAATTGATACCGAAAGATTTTATAGGTACTTTCCCGTTTAAAATTATTAATATTCATCCGGCGCTTCTCCCGAGTTTTGGGGGAAAGGGAATGTACGGCAATCGTGTACATGAAGCGGTTTTTAAATCTTCCGCAAAAGTCTCCGGCGCTACCGTCCATTTTGTAAATGAAAACTATGATGAAGGATTGATCATTGACCAGGCGGCTGTTTCAATTGCAGATGCAAATTCTGCGGAAGAAATTGCACAACGTGTTTTGATACTTGAACATGCTCTTCTTCCTTCGGTAATTGCTAAAATTGCTCAAAGAAAAATTGAAATAAAAAATAACAGAGTTTACTTAATTTAATTAAATGATATGAACTTGAAAAGATTTGCTCTTATTACTGTTTCTGATAAAACCAATATTCTTAATTTCGCAAAAAAAATATTGCAACAGAATTATGAAATTCTTGCCACCGGAGGTACTGCAAAACTTTTGAAACAAAATGATATTCCGTGCACAGAGATTAGTGACTACACAGGCTTTCCAGAAATATTTGAAGGAAGAGTTAAAACACTTCACCCAAAAATATTTGGCGGAATTTTGCAAAGAAGAGATTTGTCGGAGGATCAAAAAGAAGCCGAGGTTAATGGAATTCTTCCTATTGATATCGTTTGTGCAAACCTCTATCCATTCGAAAAAGTTGCTGAAAATCCAGCGGCGACAGAAGCAGAACTAATTGAAAATATAGATATCGGAGGTCCAAGTCTTCTCCGTGCAGCGGCAAAAAATCATAAATTTGTTTCGGTGTTAACAAGTCCTGCTCAATATGATACTTTCTTGAATGAATTGGAAAACGGTTCTATTTCCGGCGAAACAAGAAAACGGTTAGCAGTAGCGGCATATTCTCATACTTCGCAGTATGATACTTTCATTTCCAACACGCTGGAGAGCCGGTTTAAATTTGATTCCACTGCATTGCGGTTACACTTACCAAAAACGAGAACGCTTCGCTACGGTGAAAACCCACATCAACAAGCGACGCTTTACGGAAGTTTCTTCGATTATTTTGAAATCTTACACGGGAAAGAACTTTCGTACAATAATATTTTGGACATCACTGCCGCAGTTGAATTACTTGAAGAACTCGAGCCTAATTCATGCGTTATTGTAAAACACAATAACCCTGCTGGCGCAGCCTCATCTTCTACACTATTAGAAGCGTACAATAAAGCGTTGCAGTGCGATCCGGTAGCTGCCTTCGGCGGAATAGTAGCGCTGAATCAAATAGTTGATGCACCTCTTGCTTCCAAATTAAATGAGTTATTTTTGGAAGTAATAATTGCTCCGGGTTTTGCTGAAGATGCGCTGCCCATCTTATTTAAGAAAAAAGATCGAAGAATTTTAAAACAACTAAAAAATATTTCCGAAAGAGGAACGTTAATAAAAACTATTCCTGGCGGTATATTAGTGCAGGATAAAGATTTTCTTTCAAATGATTTTTCAAATTTAAAAACAGTTACAGAAAACATTCCGGACGAAAAACAATTAAAGGATTTAAAATTTGCCTGGACGGTTGCAAAAAACGCAAAATCGAACGCAATTATTTTCGCCAAAGATAAAATGACTCTGGGTATCGGTGCCGGACAGGTCTCAAGAATTGATGCCGTAAAAGTAGCTGTTATGAAGGCATCGGAGTTCAGTCTTTCTCTCGAAAACGCTGTTGTCGCTTCAGATGCATTTTTCCCTTTTGCAGATAATATTGAAGAAATTGTGAAGCATGGAATTACGGCGGTTATTGAGCCCGGCGGTTCTGTTCGTGATGATGAGGTTATTAACGCAGCAAATAAATATTCGCTGGCTATGGTTTTTACCGGTAAACGGCACTTTAAACATTAAGAGGATTTATGGGAATTTTAGATTTATTCGGCGCTGATATTGCAATGGATTTAGGAACTGCAAATACGCTTATTTACGTAAAAGGAAAAGGAATCGTTCTCAATGAACCTTCCATCGTTGCATTCGATCGGAACACAAAAAAAATTATTGCGCTTGGGAATAAAGCTAAGGAAATGCAAGGGAAAGAACACAAAGGCATACGCGTCACCCGACCAATGCGTGATGGAGTGATCGCTGATTTTGAAATTGCGGAAGGAATGATCCGCGCTTTTATTCGGCAGGTCAGTTCTGGTTTTATGAACGCCAGAAGGATTGTTGTTGCTGTACCGAGTGGAATTACAGAGGTGGAAAAACGCGCAGTTCGCGACAGCGCTGAACATGCCGGGGCAAAGGAAGTTCACCTAATTGCCGAGCCAATGTCAGCCGCAATCGGGATAGGAATTGACGTTGATGCACCTATGGGCTGCATGATCATTGACATTGGCGGTGGAACTACCGAAATCGCGGTAATCGCGCTATCTGGAATTGTGAACGAAGAATCAATCCGGATTGCCGGCGATGAAATGAATAACGCGATCATGCAATTTTTCAAAAAAAATCATAATATTCTTATCGGAGAAAAAACTGCTGAAGCTATCAAGTGTGAAGTCGGTTCTGCTATGCCTTTGAAAGAAGAATTAACTATTCAAGTTAAGGGAAGAGATTTGGTTGGAGGTATCCCAAAGACGACCGAAGTATCCTCGGTTGAAATTCGTGAAGCGCTTACTGAAGCGGTTGTTCAAATTGTTGACGCTACAAGACTTTCGCTTGAAAGGACCCCGCCCGAACTTTCTGCTGATATTTTAGATAGAGGCGTGATGTTAACAGGCGGCGGAGCTTTGTTAAAAGGGTTGGATGAACGGATCAGGATGGAAACCAATCTTCCTGTTCACGTTGCAGAGGATCCGCTTACGGCTGTGGCACGAGGAGCCGGGAAGGTATTAGAAAATTTAAATCATTATTCCAGAGTGCTCATTCGAAACAGAAGATATTAAGCGTGCGAATTTTCGGAAATATTTGGACTCAGTTTAAGGAATATCTTGTTTTAATTTTGCTGTTGCTTATCAGCGTTTTTTTTATTTCGCATAGTGATCACCGATCTGTTAAAAACTTAAAGACAACCACCTTTGGCGCCTTTGCGTTTGTTAGTTCGATTTTTTCGGATGCTCTTCATACCGCCGGGTTAAAGAATGAAAATGAAAAATTACGAAAGCAAAATGCAGAGTTGATGCTGGAGATAAATAAACTTCGTGAATTCGGTATTGAAAATGTCGAGCTAAAAAACTTACTCTCGGTAAAAGATACAATTTCCTATCAGTTGATTCCCGCTAAAATTATTTCAAAATCTTTTTCTGCCGACCAAACTATCTTCACATTAAATAAAGGGAATGATGAAGGGATTAAAGCCGGAATGGCGGTTATAACAGGCGAAGGTTTAGTAGGAATTATTGAGCGAAGCTCCGATGATTTTTCTCTCATCAGAACACTAAAACACACTAATTTTAGGGTTGTTGTGAAAGATCAGAGAAGTAGATTCCAGGGGATCCTCCATTGGTCGGGAAGTCAGCTAATCATCTCCAACCTGCCAAAAACTTCAGAGATAAAATTGGGAGACCGGATTGTTACATCCGAGCTAAGTTCACTTATCGGGCAGCCGTTTCCTATCGGGATAGTGAAAAAAATTATTAATCCTGATGAAGGATATTTTAACAATGTACTTATTAAACCATTCGTCGAAATAGAAAAAGTAGAAAATGTTTTTATTGTCGCTACAATTCCTCATAAAATAAAAAATTCAATCGAATTAAATTTTTATAACAATGGTAACTGATGAAGATAGATAAAATTCTCCCGGTGATCTATTTCACCCCGTTAATGCTTATCCAGGTATTGGTTGTTCCTTATTTTGAATTGAACGGTATTGTCCCGGATTTAATTTTAATTCTGCTTGTCTTTTATACATTAAAGTATGGGCAGTTATACGGAATCATTCTGGGATTTGTGCTTGGGGCGTTAACAGATTTTTCAACTGGAAGCATTCTAGGAAGTTCGATGTTCACGAAAACACTTTCTGCTTTTATTGCCGGTTATTTTTACAATGAAAATATTGTCGGCACCATAACGAAATCTCCTCTTTTCCTTGGAATAATCTTTCTTGCAAGCGTGGTTAATGCAATCGCTTTTTCACTCATTGCAAATTTCGATATCAGCCTCAACCTCTTCACTTTGCTTTTTGATCAGGGGATTTTCCCCGCCTTGTACACAACAATTATCGCAAGCATTATTCTAATCTTTACTCCGAAGAGGAGTTATATCTAATGTCAGCAAGGTTTTCTCCCTTTGATAGAAAGAAAATATTTTATGGAATTATTCTTGCGGTTGTTTCGGTTTATATCTTCAAGCTGTTTCAAATGCAAATTTTGGCGCATGCACAATTTGATGCAAAGTCGTCCGATAATTCTATCAAAGCAATAGAGCAAATTGCGCTACGCGGAGTTTTTTATGATCGGAATTTGCAACTTCTGGTCGAAAATACTCCGGCTTATACCGTTCGGATCACTCCGGCAGATTATGATACAACATTGAATAGAAAGATTGAGACGGTTCTTGATCTGGAAAGCGGATTCATTTCAAATATGCTGTATAAGAACAGAGTGTACTCAAAATTTATTCCTCTCCGCGCAAAACGAGGATCTGATTTTTCAGCCATAGCGTGGATTGAGGAGAACAAAGAGCATCTTCCCGGTGTTGATTATGTTATTGAAATGCAGCGTGGGTATCCTGATAGTGTTATGGGAGCGCATGTGTTCGGATACTCAAAAGAAATTTCTCCACAGCAATTGAAAAAAGAAGAGCAGTATTATCAACCGGGAGATTTAATCGGCTCCATCGGTCTCGAAAAAAAATATGAAAAAGATTTGCGTGGCGAAAAAGGATATGATTATATTTTGGTTGATTCTAGACGTCGTGAAGTTGGTAAATATAAAAACGGATTAAACGATGTCCCTTCGCAAAAAGGGAAGGATTTAGTCTTATCTCTTGACGGTGAATTGCAAAGAATTGCCGAGGTAGAATTAAACGGAAGAGCCGGTGCGGTAGTTGCTATTGAACCGGCCACGGGTGAAGTTATGGTTCTCGCAAGTTCACCTCAATTTGATCTTAATCAATTTTCTTATGTAACACCAAGAGATTATCTACGACAATTATTAAATGATCCGCTAAAACCGCAATATAACCGGGCGACAATGTCGGCGCATCCACCTGGTTCTACTTTTAAATTATTGTGCGCAATTGCTGCATTGGATTTAGGTGTAATTACTCCTTCTACCACTTTATTTTGTGGTGGTAGTTTTAATTATGGAAGATCGTTTAAATGCCATGGTTCACATGGCTCTCTAAATGTTATTCAAGCAATCGAGAAATCGTGTAATGTTTTTTTCTATCAATTAATTTTTAAAATCGGTCTTGATAATTTAAAAAGTTACGCGACCCGGTTTGGATTTGGGAAAAAATTAGGAATAGATATCAATGAAGAGATGAGAGGATTAATTCCAAACTCAGCATACTATGAAAAAATTTATGGTAAGAACTGGCCCCAGGGTATTTTAGTAAGTTTAGGAATCGGGCAGGGGGAAATAAACGTTACACCTTTACAACTAGCGAATTATTGTGCGTTGATCGCCAACAACGGGAAATCATTTGTGCCGCATCTGGTTAAAGGTTATTTAGATGAAAACAAAAAATTCCATTCTTACAAATACAAACAAGTAAATGTTGGGATAAAGCAAAGCGTGTTTGATGTCGTTAAAGAAGGAATGTTTCTCGTTGTAAACGGGGCGGGTACGGCTACGCATGTTCGTATCAACGATATTCAAATCGCAGGAAAAACAGGAACTGCACAAAATCCACATGGCAAAGATCATGCGCTCTTCGTTGCGTTTGCACCGTATGGTAACCCGAAAATTGCTGTTGCTGTTCTTGTTGAGAATGTTGGTTTTGGCGCAACCTGGGCAGCCCCAATAGCCAAAAAAATAATTGAAACGTATGTTAGAAGAAGTATGCCTAAAAAAACTGAACACGTAGAAAAGAACAAAATAGAAGTTCAGCAAGGAGCAGAAATCTTTGCGGATTAATTACGAATTAAACGACCGTTTCGATCTAACGATCTTTTTATCAGCTTCACTTTTAGTGATCATCGGTCTCTTTGCAATTTATAGTTCAACGCAGAATACTATCACACAAAAAGGGAATTTTGATAAACAACTTATCTCGTGGGGGATTTCACTTTTTGTTTTCTTTTTCATTTTTGCACTTCCGACAAAACTCTTAAAACTTACCGCAGTGCCGGCGTATGTATTGTCAATTTTATTACTGCTTGTGGTATTGGTTATCGGAAGAAGAATTGGAGGAGCTCGAAGCTGGATCGCGTTGGGTGGTTTTAGTTTTCAGCCTACTGAATTTGCGAAACTTGCAACCATTCTTTTCCTTTCACATTTTCTCTCACGTTCAGAAACTGACCTTGATAATCTTAAAGATATTTTTATAGCTTTGGCTATAGGGATGACGCCGATAGCTTTAATTATGCTTGAACCGGACTTAGGCAGTTCCTTTGTTTTCATTGGAGTTATTCTTGCCTTACTGTTTTGGAAAGGAATAAGCCTCTTCGGATTGGCAGTTGTGCTTAGCCCCGGTATCGTTGCTGTGGCTTCTTTGTTTGGACCGATTTATTTTGCAGTCGCGATCGGACTTGTTATCGTAATCCTTTTCTACTTTAAGAAAGATATTATTCTTAGTGGTTCGATTTTGGCTTTAAATATTGCTTCCGGTTTTTTTGTAGATAATATTTACAATATTCTTAGTCCGCATCAACAAAGAAGAATACAGACATTTATTGATCCGAATGCGGATCCGCTTGGTTCTGGTTATAATGCTATTCAGGCAAAAGTTGCCATTGGTTCCGGCGGATTTTTCGGGAAGGGATTTCTCCACGGCAACCAAACCCAGCTTCAATTTATTCCCGAACAATGGACAGATTTTATCTTTTGTGTAATTGGCGAAGAGTTCGGTTTTATCGGAAGTATTTTTGTAATTATCTTATTTCTTATTTTGTTTTTAAGGATTTTGCGTCTGGCTTCATTTGCGAAAAATGAATTTCTTAGTCTTGTCATTATTGGGATTCTCGCTGTTTTCTTTGTCCATTTTTTAGTGAACATCGGTATGGCGATCGGTATTTTACCAGTAATAGGAATTCCGCTTCCGTTTGTAAGTTATGGAGGCAGTTCGCTTTTAATTAATATGGCTCTGTTGGGAATTATTTTAAATATTTATCGCTCGAGAAAAGAATCTACTTAATTAGAATTAGGCTCTTAGAGAGTCGTTAGTAATAACATGTTAACGATAATTTAATATCGAATAATGAACAAGGAATGATGAATCTCGAAGTTAAAGCAATAAGCAGTTCAACTTCATCATTCGAAATTCCTTTTTCGATATTCATTATTTCCTTAGCTTTTTTCCCAAGCATGGTCTTGGGAAAAACATAGTACCTTATCAGTAAAGTTCGTGTAATATTTGGCAGAATAGTAACATGGTAAATAAAGCGAAAGAATGACTGAATGAAAATGAATGGATGGATGTTTTTCATTCAACCATACAGCCATTCAATCATTCTATTGTAATAAATTGGTTCTGGCTTGTCCAGGTTAGGAATTAGGAGAATGAAAAGCATTGACAAATTTTATTCGGCAGTCAATAACGGCAAACATATTTGTGTTGGATTGGATACCGACATTAAAATGATTCCGGATCATCTAAAGCTAACTGACGATCCAATATTTCTTTTTAATAAAGCGATAATTGATGCAACCCGCGCAAAAGCAGCTGCCTACAAGTTGAACTTTGCTTTTTACGAGGCTGCAGGAATTGAGGGATTAAAATCACTTAAAAGAACTATTGAATATATTGGGGAGGAAATTTTTATTATCGGCGATGCCAAAAGAGGGGATATAGGTTCCACCTCCGCGATGTATGCAAAATCTCTTTTTGATTATTTTAACTGCGATTCTGTCACGCTTCATCCATACATGGGTTATGATTCAATCCAGCCGTTCTTGCAATACAAAGAGAAACTGAATTTTATATTGACCTTAACCTCAAATAAAAGTGCAAGAGATTTTGAGTCACTAACTCTATCCACAAATGAAAAACTCTATCAAAAAGTGCTTGAGAAAGTAAATGAATGGAACAGACAATTTGCTAATTGCGGAATTGTATTTGGCGCTACTCAAATTGCGCAGCTTCAAGAAAATATGCAATTGATAAAAGATTTACCGGTGCTTCTACCAGGCATTGGTGCACAGGGCGGTAGTCTAAAGGAAGTCGTAACTTTAGTTCACCAAAATCATTTTACATCTTATTTAATTAATGCCGGTAGAAGTATTATTTATGCTTCGAACGGAAGTAACTTTGCAGAAAAAGCTGCTGAAGAGCTCGAAAAACTTAATGCTAAAATTGCCCTGCTTTCCTCTACGAAATCTTTTAATGCAGAAGAAGCGCTTTGAAAGAGATAACAATTTATACGGATGGTTCTGCAAGAAATAATCCCGGGCCCGGAGGATATGGTGTGGTCTTGTTATTTAATGGAAAAAGAAAAGAACTCTCCGCCGGGTATCGAAAAACAACCAACAATAGAATGGAATTGCTTGCGGTGATTGAAGGTTTGCAAGCATTGAAAGAACATTGTAAAGTAAAAATTTATTGTGATTCCAAGTATGTGATCGAACCCATTCAAAAAGGATGGCTTTTTTCTTGGAAAGTAAAAAATTGGACTCGCGGGAAAAAAGAAAAAGTAAAAAACCCTGATTTATGGGTTCTACTTGATGCGCTGCTTCAAAAACATGATGTTGAATTTAATTGGGTTAAAGGACATAACGGGAACCGCGAAAATGATCGCTGCGATTTTTTAGCTGTGTCAGCTTCAGACGATAAGAATTTGCTGATTGATGAAAATTATGAGAAGAATTTTTTCGATAGTTGAATGTATCTTGATTTCATTCAAGTAATGTGCTATCATCCTTGACTAATGAGGTTGCCATTAAGCAATTAATAAAATTATTGTGTGATGAATAGTATTGCAAATTGATTTTAGCTTACATAAGTTTACGTAAGAAATTTTGTTATTTCTGTGTAATTATTTTTGAAAGGAAATTTTATGAAACAATTATTTTATCTCTCTTTTCTCTTCCTTTTTATGATTGGTTGTCAAGATGTAACCGACACTCCGCCAGTATCAACTACTGATCCGGCAGGTTCAAGTCTCAAATCCCAGCAAGCATACGAATCTTTAGAAATTGTATTTACTCAATGGGCAGACGGTAATTTTCAAAATGCTTCAGACTTCGATGCGCTAAACTTTAAAACTGCAAACGCTCTCTACAAAGAAGCAATTCAACTTAATCCGGATAACATGGATGCGCACGTGGGAGCCGCTATCACTGAAATCCTTTGTACATATGCGGATACTGCTGTAAACCGTGTAGTTAAACAATGGGAGAGTTTTGGGAATGGTGATTCACAAGTATTCCCTCATCCAATAAAAAACGCTGGGCTGCTTTCATCTACCTCACAGATGGTGGTACCGGTGAATGAGATGGCGAAAAATCTTTTAAAAATCTATACCGTCGCAAAAGTTGATCCTCCGCTAATTAGTGATATGCAGCGGATAATTCGCGATGCATTTTTACCAAGAATTAATTATGCAATTGAGCAGCTTGCTTTTATAGAGAATGTGGACACGTTTAAATTTAGAGTAAGCGGAAAAATGCAGGGAGATTCAAAACTTGCGGCAGTTTATCTTTACCCTACTGAATTTATGATGACCGATGCTCTGCTTCAAGGAGTTAAATCAATGCTGGAAGGATTTCTCGTTTATAAATTTGAGTTAAGCGATTATAAACAAGCTTCTCTGGTAGCTGCGCTTCAGCAAAACAGTACAACGTTTTTCTACCTTGCAAGCGACGGGACGACACACTCTCAAAATGCCAAAGCGGCAATGAACAACATGATAGACAAAATGCTTTCCGGAATAACAAAGCTTGAAAATATCTCCGGTCGAAAATCGGATGCGGTTATTAAAATAGGCAACGATGGATTGCAGCAAACTGATTTGGACACCGCTAAAAAATATTTGAATAAAATGAAAACTTCAATGACCTCGGCGATTACTGTGCATTTAGATAATGTAGGTTCAGATGAGACTCCGATGGATATTCAAGTTTTTCTAGGAAAGTTTTTTGATAACCCTGTCCAAAATCCTAAAGCCTCATTTTTACCATCGTACTCAGTAACCGCAAGCGGAACGGAAGATATTAAGTTTGATTTTACTGCACAGACATTTGCTGATTTCCATTTCCCCGACCCAACTTTTGGCGGTCTTTTCCCAGGAATGACAGATGATAACATGAAGAAGTTAATGCGGATTGATGAAGAATTTGGTTTTAGAATTTACTTTAATACCTGGTGGGATTATTCTGCTTCCCAACCCCAACCATTTACTGTTAAAATTGTTACTGATGCAAAAACGTATTCAAAACAAACGGATTATTGGGGAGTTACTAAATTTATTATTACAGATCAGAATAATGTGTCCTACAAAGTGTTGGTTAACAACGGAACTTCGGACTATGAGTTGACTGCTAGACCTGGCGCTCAATTAATGATCAAAGCGAGGTCTGAAATGGACCATAGTTTCAAATTAGCAAATCCGCCACAAAACCTTACTGCTTATTCTGAGTTTAGCCAGATTAGGTTAGAATGGAATAATTACGATTTTTATTGGATTATGAAGGGAACCGGTGCAACTTCTACTCCGACCGATTATCAACAAGTAAATTACCAAAACACTTTCTGGGATAATAGCGTTACGAATGGAATTACTTATAGATATCAACTAAGAACTTCCAACAATCCTGAAGATTATAACATGGGATATGGATCTAATTGGGAGCCGCTTGTACTAAAAGAAATTCAGTATTCGAATATTGTTACTATTACGAAACAGTGACAAAATCAGTAATAGTACTTTCACTTTTGGCTGTGCAAATTTCTTTTGCACAGCCTTTTTATTTTAAAAATAATTCCCTAACCTCTGTAAATTTATCAACTTCTTATCTTGATTTAGTAAGAACAAAAAATTCAATTTCAAATACCACAATCTCGTTTCAAAAAACATCGGCGCAATTTGAAACTTTTTTAGGGGATGATAAATTATTTATTTCTTTTGAAAGCGAAAAAAATAAAGTTCAAATTGATAATTCCATTAGTCAAGTTCAATTTAGAAGCGGACAATCAATCAATCGTTTAACTGCAGATAATGAATTCACTTTCGCTCCTTTTTTTGCAGAGTTGTTCTTGCAAGTGAATCAAATCAGGAGTGTCTCTACTTTTAACTATGGAGGAAGTTTTGGATTTACAAATTCTTCGCACTGGTTTGAAAATTTCAGGATCGGTTATTATTCTTATTCTTTTCCGTGGATATTTGGATTGAAATATCATACATCGGAAATTGATATTAATAATTTGACGATGCTCTCAAAAGTCTTTTATCAAGTGAGGTTTCATCCGCTTGAAAAAACTTGGGCGGCATTTCAATTTGAAAAATATATCAGTGCAAAGAATAAAAATGAAAATACCGTGTTTGCAGTTGAAGACGTAACTTCAGGTTCACTCGCAAAACTCACTATTACCAGCGCTTCTTTTGCAATTCCGATCGAAATTTATTTTTCTCACGGACAGGGAGAAAGTTTTTTTGATTTCTTTTACTCACGGAATTCTTTCAGCCAAAATTCGCTTACGGATGCGCTTTACAATGGAATTAACGTGAAAAATTCAGAGCCCATCAATTATAAATGGCTGCCGTCATTTACTGTTGGATATCATTTTCTCAAAGGTTCAATGATTGGCAATATTCAGTCGTGGCCATTTGGCTCTTTTCTTACCTCATTAATAGCAAACAGAATTAATTACAGGGTAGCCGGTCAGGCTTTTCTCTTTTCATTGGAAGTGGAAAAGAAGTATACTTATTTAGCTGTTTCGGTTCAACCGAAAATATCCTTTTTCCAAATTTTGCCTGAGGTTACTCTAGACAACTGGCAGCCGTCGTATTTGGTTTTTGGTGTGAAAAATTTTTCACGTAATATTTTGCCAGTCAGAAAAGCCCTACTGGGAGAAATATCACTTTCAATCTCTTCTAAAGTAAAATATTGTACTTTAATTTTACAAGCGGGTCAATTTATTCCACTACAAATAATAAAGAAGACACTGCCGGCTTCGGCGGTTTCGCCCGAAATAATCCTTACTTCATCCCAACCAAGTAAAATTGATGGGGGAAGATGGATTTCTTTTAGCGTTCGAACTGAGTTTTAACGATTCTCAAAACCAAGAAATGTTTTGTTATTTATTGCAAAGCAATTATTTTATCTATCATTTTTAATCAAAATAAATATTCCTTTGGCTGGCACAAAATATGTGCAAAAAGAACGTTATGATGAATTAGAAATGAAACTTGGGACTTAGCGGGGAGGTAAGCCCTGAGTTTCATTTTGTTTTAAATCAAACATCCAGCCGAAGCATACTTCCTATTTAGTTGAAAGTAAAAAGTAAAAAGTGGAAAGTAAAAAATTTTTTGCTCCTCTGATTACTTAGTACTTATTACTTTAATCATTTTTCTTTCTGAATTAAATTTTTTATGATTCCATTAAAAGAAGTTTCGCAAGACATTAACCTTCATTGTTACCATTGTGGCGAAAGCTGTCTATCTGATTCTATTAGTAAAAATGAAAAAATGTTTTGTTGTGAAGGATGTAAGATTGTCTATGAAATTCTAAATGAAAAAAAACTTTGCACTTATTATGAACTTAACGAGTCACCGGGGAAAACCCAAAATACTCCCGGGTTGCCGATTAAATTTGAATATCTGGACGATAAGGAACTCACCGGGAAATTGCTGGATTTTACGGATGGGAAAATAAGTACAGTTACTTTTTTCATTCCACAGATTCACTGTAGTTCTTGTATTTGGCTGTTAGAAAATCTTTTCAAAGTCCATCCCGGGATTTTGCAGTCGAGAGTAAATTTTCTCGAAAAAAAATTATCCGTTTCATTTCAATCAACTACTATCTCGCTTCGTCAGGTGGTTGAACTCCTTGCGTTTATTGGGTATGAGCCTCAAATAAATTATGAAGATGTTGAAAAGAAATCAAAAATGAGCATAAATAAAAAATTATACTATAAAATCGGACTTGCCGGATTTGGCTTCGGCAATATTATGCTTTTAAGTTTTCCGGAATATCTTTCAATAGATGATTCGAGCCAATCGCTTCGCATCACCTTTAGTTATGTCATTCTCCTAATTTCGCTTCCACTTTTTTTTTACTGTGGTTCCGAATATTTTATTTCAGCATTTAAAGGACTTCGAAAGAAATTTGTCAACATAGACGTACCTATTTCGTTTGGGATAGTTGCGCTATTTGGGAAAAGCGTTTATGAAATAGTTGCACAGGGAAATCCAGGTTACATGGATTCGCTTGCAGGATTAATTTTTTTCTTGCTGCTTGGTAAAATCTTCCAAAATAAAACCTATGATTTTCTCAATTTCGAAAGAAATTACAAATCGTTTTTTCCCATTTCGGTTACGGTTAAAAAAGATGGGAAACAGAAAACGATACCACTTTCTCAATCTAAAAGAGGAGATAGAATTGTAGTCAGGAACGGAGAGTTAATTCCCGCAGATGCAATTTTATTTAGTGGAGAAGGGAATATTGATTATAGTTTTGTCACGGGTGAATCCTCTCCCGTGGGCAAAATGGTAGGAGAGCTTATTTACGCTGGAGGAAGGCAGATAGGCAGTTCCATCGAATTAGAAGTTGTCAAGGAAGTGTCACAAAGTTATTTAACGCAACTGTGGAATAATTTTCATTCAAAAAAAAGAGGGGATGTTTCGTTAACCGGAGTTGCTAATGTCTTTAGTAAGTATTTTACATTTGCTGTTTTACTAATTGCAGTTGGGGCTTATATCTATTGGTTCAAAACCGGTCCGGATATTGCCATAAACGCATTCATAACGGTTCTTATTATTGCATGCCCTTGTGCCCTTGCTTTATCAACTCCATTTACATTAGGGAATACTCTCCGGATATTTGGGAAAAATGATTTTTATGTAAAGAATATCCGGGCATTGGAGGATATGGCTAAGGTAGATACCATTGTGTGGGATAAAACTGGAACAATAACCGAAGCCGGCGCCTCAGAGATTGAGTTTGTAGGTAACTTCCTTTCCGGGGAAGAAAAAAATATGGTGAAATCATTAGTTCGAAATTCAAATCATCCCTTAAGTAAAAAAATATTTGCGGCTTTGGATGCATCATCTTCACTTAAAGTTGAAAAATTTATTGAGATTGCCGGACAGGGTATTGAGGGGGAAATCTCAGGACTCAAAATAAAATTAGGCGGGGAAAGATTTTTTAAATTGAATATCGCCAAGAAAGTTGAACGGAATATTAACCAGTTAATTCCGGTTAGCTCAGAAGTTTATCTTTCAATAAATGAAGTGATGAAAGGGAAGTTCAAAATTCAGAATAAATATCGCGCTGATGCAGGTTCGGTCATCCAAGAGATACAAAAAAAGTATGAATCGCATCTCCTATCAGGTGATAATGAATCTGAAAAACACTATTTGGTAAATCTCTTTGGAAACGAAGAAAGAGTCTTTTTTCAACAATCGCCCCCCGATAAATTAAATTTTATTAGGAAACTTCAGTCGGAGAAGAAGAAAGTTTTAATGATCGGGGATGGATTAAACGACGCCGGCGCCTTGGCACAAAGTGATGTTGGTATTTCCATTTCAGAAGACATCATGAATTTTACCCCTGCAAGCGATGCAATTTTAAATGCTAAGATGTTAAAAAAAATACCAACTTTTCTTAACTTTACTACAGTGAGTTTAAAAATTATTTACGCCAGTTTCTGTATTTCAATCTTATATAACCTTCTAGGATTTTATTTTGCGGTGCAGGGATTGTTGTCCCCATTGTTTGCTGCCGTTTTAATGCCATTAAGCTCTATTTCTGTTGTACTCTTCACAACACTAACTACAACTTTTTATGCAAAGCGAAAAGGTTTACTTTGAGTGTTATCATACTATTAATATTGTTCAGCATCATGGTTGCGGGAGGTTTTCTCGCAGCATTCATATGGGCTGTAAAAAGCGGGCAGTATGATGATAAATATACTCCCTCGGTTCGCATGCTATTTGATGACAATGAACAAATATTTTCTAAGAAAAACACCAAAAATAAGAACTCTTGAAAAATCCGGAGAATAGATGATGCAAATCGAAACCTTCAAATATGATAATAGGATTGTCAAATATTTCACAATTGCCACAGTGCTATGGAGCTTGGTTGGGATGCTGGTTGGGTTAATTATCGCCATACAGCTTTACGTTCCCGCGTTAAATCTTGGCATCCCTTATTTCACTTTTAGCAGAATACGCCCCTTGCACACCAATGCGGTGATCTTTGCTTTTGTTGGTAACGGAATATTTATGGGTGTCTATTATTCGTTACAACGTTTAACCAAGGCTAGAATGTTTAGTGATCTTTTGAGCAAAATTCATTTTTGGGGCTGGCAGTTGATAATAGTGTTAGCGGCGATTACACTTCCCCTTGGTCTTTCAACGAGCAAAGAATATGCTGAACTTGAGTGGCCAATTGATATTCTTATTACGCTCATTTGGGTGGTCTTTGCTATAAACTTATTCGGTACCATTGCAAAAAGAAGAGAGAAACATCTTTATGTGGCTATCTGGTTTTATATTGCAACAATTGTAACGGTTGCAGTTTTACATATTGTTAATTCAATAGAAATTCCGGTAACATTGTTCAAAAGTTATTCTGCATACGCCGGTGTTCAGGACGCGTTAGTGCAATGGTGGTATGGGCACAATGCGGTGGCTTTCTTTTTAACTACGCCATATCTTGGGTTGATGTATTATTTTATGCCGAAAGCAGCAAACCGACCGATCTATTCATACCGGCTTTCTATCATTCATTTTTGGGCATTGATCTTTCTTTATATTTGGGCGGGACCTCATCATTTATTATATAGCGCTTTGCCGGATTGGGCTCAGTCCTTAGGAACAGTTTTTTCAATTATGCTTATTGCTCCTTCATGGGGTGGAATGATCAACGGACTTTTAACTTTGCGCGGCGCGTGGGACAAATTAAGAGAAGATGTTGTCCTCAAATTTATGGTTGTTGCAATTACCGCGTATGGTATGGCAACTTTTGAAGGTCCGATGCTTTCATTGAAGAATGTGAACGCTTTAGCGCATTTTACCGATTGGATCATTGCACACGTACACATAGGCGCCCTCGGTTGGAATGGTTTCCTGACTTTTGGAATCCTCTATTGGCTTGTTCCAAGATTATGGAACACCACTCTTTATTCAAAAAAACTTGCCAACTTTCATTTCTGGATTGGATTTTTAGGAATTGTTTTTTATGCCTCATCAATGTATTGGTCTGCTTTAGTTCAAACATTAATGTGGAAACAATTTACTCCGGATGGACTTCTCCAATATCCGAATTTTCTTGAAACCGTTTTACAGATCATTCCGATGTATGTAATCCGTTCCATTGGAGGATTGCTCTATCTTTCCGGCGCATCGGTAATGGTTTATAATTTGATAAAAACGGCAAAACAAGGAAGCTTCGTTGCCGATGAAGAAGCACAAGCTCCGCCGATGGTTAAAGCTCCTATCAAATATAAAAAAGGACTCGGACACCGATGGATCGAAAGCCGCCCATTCCAATTTACCATACTTGCCACCGTCGCAATTTTATTTGGCGGATTAGTTGAAATGATCCCGACATTCTTAGTGAAGACCAACATTCCTACGATAGCATCCGTGAAGCCATACACACCTCTTGAATTACAAGGGAGAGATTTATACATTCGTGAAGGTTGTGTTAATTGTCATTCACAGCTTATTCGTCCCTTTAGAAGTGAAGTAGAACGGTATGGTGAATATTCAAAAGCCGGAGAATATGTTTACGATCATCCTTTCCTTTGGGGATCGAAAAGAACTGGTCCCGATTTAATGCGAGAAGGGAAAAAATATCCAAATGTTTGGCATTACGAGCACATGAACGATCCGCGGGTAATGTCACCGGGGTCTATTATGCCGCCTTTTCCATGGCTTTCGGAAAATGTTTTGGATATTTCAACTACAGCAAAGAAGATTTCTGTTTTAAGAAAATTAGGCGTTCCCTATCCGGTTGGATTTGAAGAAAGAGCTAATGATGAGCTGCGGAAGCAGGCTGATTCAATTTCCCTCGATTTGCTAAATGCGGGGGTACCTGCTGATGGCGAAACTGAGATCATCGCACTGATCGCTTATCTACAAAGATTAGGTACCGATATCAAAGCAAAAAAACCATAACGGAAAGCGAGATTGTAAATGATTAGTAATTATTTAAGTTCAATTAAAGGGATAAGCGTTTTCCCGGTTATTTCCCTTGTAATCTTTTTTTCAGCGTTTATTATAATGATAATCTGGATTATTCGTATTGATAAATCCTACGTTAAACAAATGGAAAATCTTCCGCTTGATAGGGAAGAAGAAAATAGAAATATTTAAAGGATTCGCTATGCACCCAGCTATTCAAAACAAAAAAAATCAATTCAAGAAGGTGGTGATCATGTTCTTCTCCGCTGCCTCCTCTACATTTGGTCAAACTCCAGAAATGGACATGACAGCTTATATTGATAACGCTGCAATACTTTTCTTTCTTCTTGTTCTTGTAATTTTTGTAGTTCTTTTTCTTAACCTTGATAAAAAGGGGAATGAATGGGGCGTTGCCTTTAAAACCGCTTTTCGCAAACTCTCTAACAAATTAATTGATGCAGCTCCCGTTGCCAAAGAAGAGGATATTTTACTTGATCATGATTACGACGGAATAAGAGAATTAAATAACAACCTGCCGCCATGGTGGAAATATTTATTTTATGCTACGATTATTTTTGCTGTTGTTTATCTGTTAGACTATCACATCATTGGTTCCGGGAAACTGCAGGAAGCCGAATATCTTGAAGAAGTTAAGCTGGCAGAATTGGAAAAAGCGAACATGTTCGGCGGCAAAATAGTTGACGAAAATACAGCACGGATTCTTACAGAAGCCTCAGATTTGCTTGCCGGGCAAACAACTTTTAACAAACTTTGTTCAGCCTGCCACGGAACAAAAGGGGAAGGTATGGTAGGACCTAATTTAACCGATGATTACTGGATACACGGAGGTGGAATAAAAAATGTATTCCTGACAATTAAAAACGGAGTGTTGGAGAAAGGGATGATCAGTTGGAAAAGTCAATTAACACCTGCACAAATGGAGGAAGTTGGTAGTTATATTCTTTCTCTACGCGGAACAAATCCTCCTAATGCAAAACCGCCTCAGGGGAATTTGTGGAGCGAAAAACCCGATTCTCTAAACGTACAATAAATTTAATGGAATCTCAGCACAGTTTATCTTCGTATAAAGATTCAGTTTCAACAATTAGTGAACAGGGGAAAAGGGTTTGGATTTATCCTAAAAAACCTAAGGGGCGATTCACTGCTGCACGCACCATTGTTGCAATTTTTCTCCTTCTAATACTTGTAGTTACTCCATTCATCAAAATTCATGACCATCCTTTTATGTTGTTTAATTTGCTTGAACGGAAATTCATTTTTTTTGGTTTAGCTTTTGGACCATATGACTTTGCAATTTTGGTTGTCGGGTTTATTGCTTTTGCTATTTTCGTTATTCTTTTCACGGCAATTTTTGGTAGGATTTTTTGCGGTTGGATTTGTCCACAAACTATTTTTATGGAAATGGTCTTCCGCAAAATCGAATATTGGATTGAGGGAGATTTCAGGAAACAAATTGCTCTCGATAATGCTGAGTGGACTTTTAAGAAATATCAAAAAAAAATACTCAAACACATCATATTTTTTTTATTGTCGTTTATTATTGCCAATATTCTTTTAGCGTGGGTAATAGGTATTGAAGCCCTTTATAAAATTATTACTGTGGCGCCTTCACAACATTTATCAGGATTTATTTCCATTTCGTTGTTCTCCGGGGTCTTTTATTTTATCTTTTCAAGATTCCGGGAACAAGCTTGCACTGTGGTTTGTCCATATGGAAGGCTCCAGGGTGTACTTCTTGACCAAAACTCTTTGGTAGTCGCTTATGATACTGTCCGGGGCGAACCACGGGGGAAAATTAAAAAGAATGAAGAGAGAAAAAACGGAGATTGTATAGACTGCAAATTATGTGTAGATGTTTGCCCAACAGGGATTGATATTCGCAACGGTATTCAATTGGAGTGTGTGAATTGTACGGCATGTATAGATGCATGCGATGATGTTATGGATAAAGTGAAAAAACCTCGTGGATTGATCCGCTATGATTCTTTACAGGGGATAAAAGAAAGAATTCGCTTCAAAATTACTCCACGAATAATTAGTTATTCGGTGGTTCTGTTTCTTTTTGTTGCTCTCTTCTCATATTTGTTAGCAGCACGTGAAGATATAGAAGTAAATATTTTTCGAACACCGGGAATGCTTTATCAGGATCAACCGGGTGAGATGATCAGTAATCTTTACAATTTTAATATTGTGAATAAAACTTTTGAACCGATTGAGGTTTCACTTAAAATAAAAAATATTGACGCCGAGATTAAACTGCTCGGCAGTGATCTTCATTTGGTTCCAATGCAGGTTGAAGAAGGGAAGTTTATGATCATTGCTCATAAAAAAGTCTTCTCAAAAATGAACACCCAAATTCATATCGGCGTTTACTACAACGGGAACGAAGTAACCGCTTTTAAAACATCGTTTTTATCAAATATCAAACTGAAGAAACATGAAAATTAAATGGAACTGGGGGACAGGGATTGCCGTCTTTATCGCTTTTTTTATTTTGATGAATATTGTGGTCATCATTTTTGCTTTCGGCGAAAAAGTTGATCTGGTTACTCCCAACTATTATGAAAAAGAATTAAAATATCAAGATGAAATTGATGCGTTGCAGAAAACTTTACAGCTCCCTGAAAATATAAATGTGCAATATCAACTGCAAATGATAACGCTGCAATTCCCTGGAAAATTTCAGGGTAAAGAAATTAGCGGAAATATTTTCCTCTATCGTCCCTCCGACTCATCAAAAGATGTAAAGACCGTTATACAACTTGACTCAACAGGCATGCAACTGATTTCCACAAAAAAGATGGTCAAAGGTTTATGGAAAGTTCAAATTAAATGGTCTTTCGAAAACGCCTCTTATTCTGATGAAAAAAGTGTCTTCATAAATTAAAATGATCATTTCAGGATTCATCATAGGATTAGTCGGAAGTTTGCATTGCATCGGTATGTGCGGACCCATCGCTCTTGCGCTGCCGATAGTTGGAAATACGAAAGCAAAATTAATAATAAGCAGGCTTCTTTATAATTTCGGAAGGATTTTAACTTATACATTCTTCGGTTTCATTTTTGGACTCATCGGGGACAGAATAAAACTCTTTGGGTTGCAGCAAGGTGCATCAATCCTTTTAGGATCACTCATTCTTTTCCGGCTTCTTATTCCTCAAAAATATTCTTTTACCAGAATTCGTTTTCTTCAAAACGCTCTTTCAAAATTGAAACAAGAATTTTCAAGAATGTTTGGTAAAAATTCTATGAAAAGTCTTTTGGTAATCGGGATTCTAAATGGATTTCTACCGTGCGGGTTTGTTTATGTTGGAATTGCCGGCGCTATTGCAGCCGGCGGCGTTTTTGAAGGTGCAGCATTCATGGCTCTGTTTGGTTTGGGGACACTGCCAATTATGTTTTCCGCTTCACTCTTTTCTTCGGTGCTTTCGTTCAAAACCCGGTTAAATTTTAGAAAAGCGGTTCCTGTTTTTTCTTTTCTTCTCGGAATTTTGTTTATCCTCCGCGGATTAAATTTAGGAATTCCCTACATCAGCCCGAAGATGTCGTCATTGCAGACATCAGCAGAAATAGATTGCTGCACTCCGGTAAAAAAGTAAGCGGGTAAGTAAAAATTTCTGCTCTAAAGGAAAATAATTTTTTCGCTAAGTTTGAAACAAATTAATACTCAAAAAGATTTTGAAGGATACTATGGTTCAGAAAAAAATATTGTGGGTAGATGACGAGATTGATCTCCTCCGTTCTCATATCATTTTTTTAACGGAAAAGGGATATGATGTTTCGACTGACACGAACGGGGAAGATGCGCTAATCACTTTAAAAGAAAAAGAAATTGACTTAATCTTTCTTGATGAAATGATGCCCGGTATGGGCGGGTTGCAGCTTCTCGGAAAAATAAAAGAATCACATCCTCACATTCCGGTGGTGATGATTACCAAGAGTGAAGCCGAATCTCTTATGGATGAAGCGATTGGCGGAAAGATAAAAGATTATTTAACCAAGCCTGTTAATCCAAGCCAGGTGCTGCTTGTTTGTAAAAAAATATTGGAAGGAAAAAGAATCTCTTCTGAAACTGCTACCAAAGATTACCTGCAAGATTTCAATCAAATTTCTTTTCTCTTACAAAATCAACTCTCTTATTCTGAGTGGATTGAAGTATATCTAAAATTAGTTCATTGGGATTTAGAACTTTCCTCTCATAAAGAAAATAATTTATTGCAGACACTTGCAGATCAAAAAAAGGAAGCTAACAAAGAATTCTCTAAATATGTTGAACGCAATTATAAAACATGGATCAACTCTTCTACAAAAGAAGACCGCCCGGAATTAACCACCGATATTGTTAAAGAGCATGTCTTCCCCCTGGTAAAAGATGCAAAAGGACCAATCTTCTTTTTTGTACTCGACTGTCTAAGGCTCGATCAATGGTTGACTATGGAAAAACTCTTGATTGATTATTTTAAAATTTCCAAAGAATATTATTTCTCCATTCTCCCGACTGCGACACCCTACGCAAGAAATGCCCTCTTTGCAGGACTTTATCCATCGGAGATTGAAAAAAATTATCCCGATTTATGGCGGGGAAACGACGAAGACGAACACAGCATGAATAGGTATGAAAAAGAACTATTGCAGCTTCAAATAAACAGGAATAAAGTTCAGTTGCAAACTGATCTGAAATACTTGAAAATTATTGATCCCGATGTTGGTAGAAATTTTGAACAGAATATTTTATCGTACCAGAACAGTCATTTCACCGCAGTGGTTGTAAACTTTTTGGATATGATTGCGCACGGGCGGTCTGATTCTGATCTGCTCAAAGAAATTGCACCTGACGAAGCCGCTTACCGTTCTTTAACTAATAGCTGGTTTACTCATTCATCTTTGCTTTCCACGTTTCAATCAATTTCAAAAATAAAGAATGCAAAAATTATCGTTACCACAGATCACGGAAGTATTCGTTCATTACGGGGAGCGAAAGTGCTCGGTGATCGCGAGACCTCCACAAGTCTTCGTTTTAAATATGGAAGAAATTTGAAAGTGGATGAGAAGCATGCGATTTACGTGAGAGACCCGCTCGAATTTAAATTGCCGCGCCGGGGCGTTTCAATCAGTTATATCTTCGCAAAAGAAGATTACTATTTCGTTTACCCGACTGATTACCATAAATATTTAAGCCATTATAAAGATACTTTTCAGCATGGCGGTGTTTCTATGGAAGAAATGATCCTTCCTATAATCACGCTTGAAACGAAGTGATGCAATTTCCATTCGTTTATCATATTTTTTCTGAAGAAGAAACAATAGCCCTTGCAAAATCCTTTGCAGCAATCTTGCAAAAAGGAGATTGTGTTGCGCTTACCGGAAACTTAGGAACCGGAAAAACATTTTTTGTGAAAGCTTTGTGCAAAGAGTTTTTAATTGATGATGCGAAGAGTCCGACATTTGCCCTGCTCAATGTTTATTCCGGAAAAGAAAAGTTTTTCCATTTTGATTTCTATCGAGTTCGAACCGAAAGAGAATTGCTGGATATAGGATTCCATGATTATCTAAACGATGAAGAAGCAATATCACTTATTGAGTGGGCTGATTTGTTCCCGGCGTTACTTCCGAAAAAACGATATGAAATTGTGATAATGCTGAATGAAGATTTTTCCCGTACATTTAACATAAAAAAATTATGATTGTAGAAACCATCCCGGACATAGCCGGGGATGAAAAACCAATTTTGGCAATTGAAACGAGCGGGGAACAATGCGGTGTCTGTGTTTTCTGGAATAACGAAAAATATGTTGAAACTACTTCCCGGATAAAATTCAGCCATTCCAAAAAAATTTTTACGATTGTTGAGAACACATTGTCCACGGCGGAAATTTCATTAAATGATATCAGTGCAATTGCCGTCTCAATAGGTCCCGGCTCCTTTACCGGATTACGGATTGGTTTGGCTGCTGCAAAGGGAATGGCTCTTGGTGCTTCTCTGCCTATTGTGCCGGTTCCGACATTTGAAGCTATTGCTATGGAAGCGCTATCCTATACGAAAAAAGGCGAAAAGTTTTTTATTGCAAATAAAGTCAACAAAGAAGAAATCTACTTTGCCGGTTTTATAAATATGGGAAATATCTATAAATTTGTGCAACAGTTGGGTATCGTTTCCCGGATTGAATTAGAGAACAATTATTCTTCCGTGATAATGTTTGGGAATGCCGGAAATAAACGGCTGATTTTTCCGCCGGCAAGGGCAATCGCTTCCTGGAGTTGGTTGTACGGCAAAAAATTTGAACTGACAAATTATGATTTATTAGAACCCCTTTATGTAAAGGATTTTTTAGTGAAAGGATCGAAGATAAAGTGAAAAAGTATTTATTAGTTTCGTTGTTGCTCATCCCGGTAAGCTTTCTTTCTGCTCAATTGTCCGGACCCAGGATTCAAGCAGCCATTTCTCAGTATGATTTTGGCGAAGTGACAGAAGGTGTTATTGTAAAATATTCGTTTCAAGTTAAAAATGTTGGCGATCAAATGCTGCGTATTACAAACATTATGACGAGCTGCGGATGCACGGCTGCCGCATCGCAAAATGATGAAATCCTTCCCGGCAAAACTACTTCTATCAACGTCGAATTTAATTCCGATGGAAAAGTTGGATTGCAAAATAAAGTTATTTCCGTTGCTTCAAATGACGCTTCACAACCAAATGTAAAATTAGAAATTAAGGGGAAAGTGGTACCTAAAACTGCAAAAGTAGAACAACCCAAAATTATTGGTGCGAAGATACAATTTGAAAATACCATACATGATTTTGGGAAAATCAAAGAGGGAAGCGTCGTTGATTATACATTTAAATATAAAAATATAGGCTCATCTTTTTTGGAAATCAGTCATGTAAGAACCTCGTGCGGATGTACAGCTGCGATTCTCAGCGGCAAGTCTTTAAAGCCAAACGAGGAAGGAACACTTAAAGTTGAATTCGATTCTTCAAACCGGGAGGGTGTGGTAACCAGAACGATCACCTTAACCTCAAACGATGCGTCGGAACCGCAAAAAGTATTGACCATCGTTGCCTTCATCGAAAAAACGAAAGAGTAATATTATGTCTTGGTTTAAGCGATCTAAAAAAAATTTTTCTGATGATACTCAAAAGATTGATTTGCCGGACGGCATGTGGATGAAATGTCCTGACTGCGATGAGATCATTCATAAAAAACAACTTGAAAATAATTTTTGGACTTGCGTAAAATGTTCCTACCATTTCCGTATCGGAAGCGCAGAATACATCAAAGTTATCCTTGATGAAGGCTCGTTTAAGGAAATGAACAAGAAGATGAGGTCTGCCGATCCGTTAGAATTTTCCGATACAAAAAAATATTCTGTTCGGGTTAACGATGCGATAAAAAAGACAGAACTTTATGATGCTATACGAACCGGAACAGGAACCATTAACGGGAAAGAAATTTCTTTCGGCTGTATGGATTTTAAATTTATCGGGGGAAGTATGGGTTCGGTCGTCGGTGAAAAAATTGCAAGACTAATTGACAAATCTCTTAAATCAAAAATTCCGCTTGTACTTATTTCTTCCAGCGGCGGCGCAAGAATGATGGAAGGCGTTTTGAGCTTGATGCAGATGGCTAAAACCAGCGCACGCTTGGCAAGACTTGCTGATATGGGCATTCCGTATATTTCTATTCTAACCGACCCGACAACCGGCGGGATTACCGCCAGCTATGCCATGTTAGGCGATATTAATATTGCAGAACCAAAAGCATTAATTGGCTTTGCCGGTCCTCGAGTAATTAAGCAAACAATCGGAAGAGATTTACCGAAAGGTTTTCAAACTGCTGAGTTTGTACAAGAGCATGGCTTTATTGATAAAGTTGTTCCCCGCAAAGAGTTGAAAAATACTCTTTTCACTCTTTTGGAGTTTTTGAGTTAGAAATAGAATGCACAAAATAAATTTAAATGCAGCAAAACCTTTTCTTAAATGGGCAGGGGGAAAAACACAACTGTTAGAACAATTTTGAGTGAGTCAAGAATTTTTTCAATAACGGGCAATGAATACAATATGAAACAATATGAAGCTGTAATTGAGATCATGGAAGAAAATGGAGGATATTCTACATTAGGAGAGCTATACAAGGAAGTATTTAAAATCGAACAGGTGAAATGGGGAACTCAAACTCCATTTGCATCAATCAGACGAATTGTTCAAGATGAACGATTTTTCTTTAAACTTAAACCCGGGTTATGGGCGTTGAAGTCTAGAAAAGAAAATGTATTAAAGCGTTTTGAAATAACTAACATCAAAAAAATTGATAGTCTAGAATTTAATCATTCGTATTATCAAGGCTTGCTTTTAGAAATAGGTAAGTTAAAAAAAATGGGGACCTATGTACCGTCACAAGATAAAAACAAGAAATTTCTTGAAAAACCATTAGGAGAAATTGCATCAATCAGTAAATTTTTTAATTTTACTTACAATGAAATTGTAAGAAGAGCTAAAACAGTTGATGTTTCTTGGTTTAATGAACGAAGGCTTCCTCATTCATTTTTTGAAGTTGAACATTCTACGGATTTTAAAAATTCTTTACTCAAGTTTGTGGAGCTACAAGATTTTAATGTTGATTTTCGTATAGTGGCTGATAAGCGTAAAGAAAATCTTTATAATTCAACTTTGGCAATGTCTGCATTTCGTGTCATTGCTCATCGAGTTAGATTTCTTTCTTATGATATTTTGGCCGAGTTGCACGTTAAATCCGTTGAGTTAAATTTAATCGAAAGAAATATTTATTAAAACATATATGGGCGGAATATTTCAGCAAATAGAATCAGAAAAATCAAAAATGACACGTGGGTTGTTTTCAAGTCGATCCGACGAATGGGCAACTCCACAATATGTTTTCAATATTCTTAATGAGGAATTCAATTTTCAATTGGATGTATGCGCTACTTCCGATAATTCTAAATGTAATGTTTTTTTCGATAAACAAGTTGACGGTCTGAAACAAGAATGGAGTCCATTCCGTTGTTGGATGAATCCCCCCTATGGCAAAAACATTAAACAGTGGATGAAAAAAGCTCATCTGGAAAGCCAAAAAGGAGCGTTAGTCGTTTGCTTAATTCCTTCCCGCACTGATACCAAATGGTGGCATGAACACGTCATGAAATCAACTGAGATTAGATTTATCTCAGGCAGACTTAGTTTTGGAAATGAAAAACAATCTGCACCATTTCCTTCAAGTGTCGTAATTTATTATCCGGAACTTGATAATCCATATAAATTAGCAGTGCCAATAATAAGGTCAGTGAAATTTGATAAAGGATGGCAACAGCTTACAATTATTGATTTATAATGGTATAGTGAATAAAATATTCTTCATTTAACGAACTATTCGAAATTTAATCCGCTTGATGTTTTATTGAGCATCAACCTCAAATTATTTTATTAAAAAACGCTCACCCCGGAGGCCAGTTCATTTTTCTGCCGCCGAGCAAGTGCATGTGTAAATGATAAACTTCCTGCCCGCCGTCATCGCCGCAATTAAAAACTAACCGGAAACCTTTTTCAGCAATTCCTTCCTGCTTTGCAATTACATTAGCCGCGTCAATCATTTCGCCTAAAAGTTCGCCGTGCTCTTTGCCGTTTAAATCGGTTACTTTTGCAATTGCAATTTTGGGGATGATAAGAATATGTGTTGGTGCTGCCGGATTAATATCACGAAAAGCTAATACGGTTTCGGTTTCGTAAACTATAGTCGCCGAAATTTCTCTTTTAATGATTTTTGAAAAAATTGTTTCTGCCATAATAGTAATTCCATTTAAATTTTTTTGATGATAAGAAGTTTAGTATATCTACTTTATAATTTTCAAACTGTATCTCGAAGCGCAATTCCTAATTCGTAATTCCTAACCTGGACAAGCCAGAACCAAATTGACAGAGATGAATGATTGAATAGTATCCTCAATTTAATTGTTGTTTTTTTTGACACGATTTACGAACAAGCCTGCCCGGCACAGACGGGGATTAACGAATAGCGATTTTTGATTTGTTTGACTTCTAAAATCAAAAATCGTTAATCCTTGTTCTGAGATCAATAAAGTATTGGTTGTCGGCTTCGCCGCGCTATGATTGAATGAAAAACATTCATCCATTCATTTTCATTC
>MNVA01000056.1 GCA_001871325.1 Ignavibacteria bacterium CG1_02_37_35 | reverse complement strand
TTTTTGAAGTCCCTTTTCCTTTGTATTTATGATACAATATACTTTTTGAAATCCATTCTCATAACCTATTCTTATAATCCTGTCGATAAGATACTCACCGTTTATAGTTATAAGATGTTTAGGAACATTGAGTCCTTCTTCTTTCAAACGGGAACTTTCTCCAGCACCAATTATTGCCAGGTTCATTTTATTATCTTCTTACCTTACTATTATTCATTCAACTCATCTTTAGATTTTATGATAAAACGAACGACAAAACTCCGACAACCAAACCAACTAAAACAGAATAAGCAATAATTTGATATGCCTTGCGTTTATCAAGCGACCGGAAATGTTCGTCATTGACTTTATTTTGTTCTCCAACCTTACCAAAATTTAATACCGAAGCCAGACCAAAGTAAGCGCAAAAATTCATTGCAGCCTGGATAAAACCGGCGGCGGCTATCATAGCAGGAATTGCAGTTAATAATCTGTATCCACGCGGAACACCGGACACGATAAAAAATATCCAAAGTAAAATTGTTATTATCGAACCTGTATATCCGGCATTCATTCTTTTTCTTTTCTCCTGGATGCCGATATTGCAAACTCCTGCCTGATATTTATTTTCATTATTCATTTTCATATCTCTTGTTTTTTTATAAATTTATTTTAACTATTGTGCCAAACTCAGCGGAATCGGAACAGTCTGATATAAATACCAAATTAGGAAAGCAGCTCCCGCTAAAGCTAAATCTTTCAAAAAATGATTCATATCATTTTGTTTCATCATTGGGTCTTCTACTGTCCAGAAGTTATGCATTATAATTGCAGTCGGTATTAAAAATATAATGAGCAATACAGCCCCAATATTAACGAAAGCTCCTAATAGAATACTTAAACCACCGAGCAAAAGCATTACTCCGGTAACCAAGACAGCCAGGCGGGGAGCCGGAACCCCTTTCGATTTTGTGTACTCGGTCATTTCATCTGTATGAGTAAAATGAGCAATACCCGGCATCAAAAAAATAAAGGAATATAAAATTCTTGCAAGTAATATTAAGATGGTCATTATATCCTCCTACTATGGTTTATATGATAGAACTACAATAAATTTATTCATTTATAATTTTCTAAAAATTCTCCAAATTTATTGAAAGATACATCTTTGTTAAGTTGATTTTTAAATTTCTTCGAATCAACAACCACAAAAATTCCATTTGATTTTGCATAGATAGTCTCTTCATCTTCCGAAACTAATCTTCCGCTAATTTCCACAGTTTTACTATGAAAATTCTCGATGGAAAATTCGCCCAATATTTTTGTATTTAAAGGAATGGGTTTCAAATAACTTACTTCCAATTTTGCCGTCATTACTTTATGAGCATTCAACCAAGCTGTAGCACCCATACCTTCATCGAAAACTGAAGCAATGGCGCCGCCGTGCGCAAAGCCCGGCGGACCAATACATAAGTCACCAAAAATAACTTCTAAGTAACCTGTCTTGCTATTTTTATCGAAATAAAAACTCACGTTAATCCTATTATTATTGCCATCACTTACAAAAGTATTGTAAGGCAGTTGGTTCTCAATCTTTTGTAATTTTTTAACAGTATCTTTAATATTCATCAGAATGTAATGTTTAATATTTATTTATGGGTTAATAACATATCTGTTTCTTAATAAGCAATTAAAACATTTTCTCAATATTCCAAACAAAAGCGTGAATTCCTTGTTCTTCAGCTTCTTTATTTATCTGTTCTACTTCCTTTAATAAACTATCCACCAGATTATCTTCAACAACAGTTAACACAACAGCATTTTTACTCGGCCAAATATGCGAGCCCTGATGCGGGTCGCCTTTTTTTGAGCCCTGACCGTGAACATCTAAAAATCTTGTAAACCCCCTGATATTTAATTTTTCTAATGCTTCGTCAACTTCTTCAGTGATTCCGTGATTATATACTATCATTACTGCTTTCATAATTTCTCCTTAATCAATTTCTTTTTTCTTTTTAATTCTGGTTTCAAAAATCGAATAAAGTACTGGCACAAGAACTAAGGTTATAATACTGGAAAAGAATAATCCGCCAACCGTGGCTATTCCCAATGATTGCCACATTTCTGAACCCTGCCCTTTACTCATAGCTAATGGCAAAGTGCCAAGTAAGGTAGTTAAAGTTGTCATAAGTACCGGTCTTAATCTGTTTCTACCTGAATAAATAATAGCTTCATATAGCGGAATATTTCGTGCGCGGGTTATATTTGTAAAATCAACAAGAACGATAGCATTTTTTGTAACTATACCGACAAGCATAACGGTTCCTAATAAAGACATTATATTTATCGGGAAGCCTGTAACTAATAATGCCAGTATTACTCCGGTGAATGCAAAAGGAACGGAAAACATAACTATGAACGGATCTAGGAACGATTCAAATTGAGCTGCCATAACCATATAAACCAATATAATACTGAGCAGCAACAATAAGCCCAAATCCCGGAATGATTCTGTTTGTTGTTCTATTTGGCCGCCATATTCAATAGTTACTGTGCTTGGCATGTCCATTTTATTAACATAGTTCTGTATGTCTAATGTTACGTCCCCTAAAGGTCTGCCTTCAATATCAGAGACTACAGTTATTACTCTTTCCTGATTTTTTCTTCTTACCTCTGAAGGAGAATATTTTTCAGAAACACTTCCTAAATCTTTTAGTTTTACAATTCCTCCCATTGGCGTAGATATTGGAAGATTTTCAATTTGATTAATTGATGTCCTTTCATTAGGCGGATATTTTAGAAAGATATCATATTCGTCGCCAAGTTCTCTATATTTTGAAGCGGTTAAACCGTAAATATTGCTCCTAATAGTATTTGCAACCATAGCTGTGTTTAATCCGTTCAATGCTATTTTTTCTCTATTAAGAGTAACTTGTAACTCCGGTTTTGGATCACTAACGTTTAATTTTACGTCTCTAGTGCCTTTTAGATTGTACATAAATTCTTTAATTTGATTAGCAATCCTTCCGGTCTCATCTAAATCTTTACCAACTACGTCAACTGCAATCGGCGCGCCGCCCATCATAGCAGCGCCCGTACTCGTTGATATAGTTAATGATTTTATACCGGGTATATGTGATAGTTTTTCTCTAAAGGAATCTGCCATATCAAAAATTGATCTTTCTCTTTCATCTTTTTTTGAAGTCCTCATCATAATACTAGCTATATTAGATCCTTCACTTTGTCCTATAATGATAGAAGAAAAACCTTTAGTGCTGGTTCCGGCTCTGCCGGAAAAATAAATTACTTCCGGAAAATCTCTTTTAATGATATCTTCAACCTTAGCAACTAATGCAGAGGTTTCTTCTAACTTAGTGCCTGACTGCAGTTCTATAGAAATGGTTAGAGAAGCCGCATCTGATTTCGGCATAAATTCTGTCCCTACTGTAGGTATTAAAGCAAGTGAACCTCCAAAAATTAGAACGGAAATAGCTAGTGTAGTCTTCTTATGACCCAAAACCCAAATAAGCACTTTCTGGTAAAACTCATCTAATGAATCGAGCATTTTTCCCAAAGAACTATCAATTGCTTTTAAGGTTTTGTTTTTAATTGGCTTTTCATCTTTTCGGGATTTCAATAATTTTGCAGAGAGCATTGGTACTATTGTTAATGCAGCAAAAAGCGAAATTAAAATAGTTATTGTAACCATAAAACCAAGCTGGCTAAATAAAATGCCCGATAGTCCGGTAATAAATACCAATGGAAAAAAGACCGCTACAATCGTCAACGTTGAAGCCATTACAGCTAAGCCAACTTCTGAGGAGCCGAAAATTGCGGCTTCTCTTGGTCTTGATCCTCTTTCCACGTGCCGGGTTATATTCTCTATAATTACAATCGCGTCATCTACAACCATTCCTATAGCTATCGCTAACGAAGAAAGCGAAATTATATTTATTGTGTTGCCGGAAAAATATAGATAAACAAATGCACCTATTAATGAAACCGGAATAGTTAAAAGAACAATTAAAGCAGCACGCCATTTTCTTAAGAAAACCAATATTACAATTGAAACAAAAATGAATGCGTAAAGAATTGTTTCAGAAAGATTACTTATGGAATCTACGATGTATTCAGAGCTATCCATTATTTTTTCTATACCTACATCAGAAGGTAAATCTTTCTTAATAGTTTCGATTTTAGCTAATACTTCTCTTGCTACATCAACAGTATTTGAGCCGGATTGTTTTTGTACCATCAGCATCAAACCACGCTTTCCACCCATCAACCTTACATCTCTCGTGTTTTCTTCCAACGTATCGCGAACAGTAGCTACATCTTTTAGATAAACTATTCTTCCGGCTTGTTGACCAACTACAACCTTTTCCATCTCTTTAGCGCTCACAAATTCGCCCACGGTTCTAACATTATACTCCAATTTCCCCATTTTTATAGAACCGGCGGGCATATTTAAGTTTTCGCCTGCTAATATATTGCCAATTCCAGAAGTGGTTAAATTAAATGCTTGTAATTTATTAGGATCAATATCGATTGAAATTTGTCTTACCGGGCCGCCTATGTTTTGAACAGTACCAACACCGGGTAATCTCTTCAACTGATTTGCAATCTTATCTTCTACTAATTTATTTAGACCGATATAGCTTTCATCAGCAGTAATTCCCAGCATAACTATAGGCATCATATCTGTACTGAATTTAAAAATTATTGGTTCATCGGCACCATCGGGTAAGTTTCTTTTTACTAATTCTAAAGCGTTGCGGATATCATTAGCCGCTTCGTCTAAGTTTGAACCGTATTCGAATTCTAAAGTAACTGCCGACACATTATCAATTGAAGTTGATGTAATCTTTTTAAGGTTACTAACAGAACTAAGACCTGTCTCAATTTTTTTCGATAAATTTATTTCAATATCCTGTGCAGTTGCCCCGGGATATGAAGTCAAGACACTTATCATCGGCAATTCAATTTCCGGTAACAAGTCAATCGACAATCTTTCGTAAGAAACTAATCCTAAAACTATGATTGCCAGATAGAGTATTATTGTTAGTACCGGTCTCTTTACGGATATTTCGGGTAAAGTCATTTGGTCTCTCCTGTTTTTTTGATATCTACAGTCGAACCATCTTTAACGCGTACTTGTCCGTTAACAATTAAATTATCGCCTTCATTTAATCCTTCAATTATTTCTATTTTATCATCAAATTCTCTTCCGGTTTTTACTGTTCTTCTAACAGCTTTATTTCCTTCGGTTACGAATGCATAGAAAGTATATGTGCCGGTTTGTTTTAAAATTGCAGAGCGATTGACAACCAATGCGGATACTTGCCCTAAATTTATTGTTGCTCTTATATACATTCCCGGTCTCAATTTTCTCCCATCATTTGGTATTTTTATTTCTATATCAAAAGTTCTTGTTGCGGAATTAATTGTCGGATTGATTTTGCTGACAATTCCAGTAAATAAAATTCCTGGATAAGCATCTGCCTGCACATCAGTTTTTTGCCCTAGTCGTAAATCTTTGAAGTTTAACTCGCTCACGCTGGTTTTTAATTTAAGGGGATTTAACTGCATTAGTGTAACAACTGCCGGCGCTCCGCTTCCACCCGGTGCAAGAAGAAATACTTCACCATCATTCATTTTTTTCGATGTTATTATTCCGGTGAAAGGAGCTTTGAATTGAGTATTTGCCAACAATAAATTATAAGCATATTCTGCTGTTTCAAATCCAGCTTTCACTTTATCAAATTGCTGCTTGGAAATAGAGCCCTGTTCAATCAGAGGTTTCATTCTATTGAAATCATCCATAGCAACTTCATATTGGATCTTAGCTTGGGCTAATTGTGTATCATCCATCTGGAAAAGAAGATCGCCCTCTTTAACCTCGCTGCCTTCTTCTACAAATATTTTTTCAATTCTTCCTGTTGTTTGTGCGCCAAGATTTGCTTCTTTCCACGCATAAAGAGTTCCTACTAAATCAATTGTCTGATTGAGATTGCTTTTCTCAACTTTTTTCGTTTCAACGGGTATGGCTTCAGTTGTATTTTTTCCGTTAGTATTATTATCTTCTTTTGAGCATCCCGCAGCAAAAAGTAGAGAGAAAGCAAAAAATATTACTAAAAATTTCTTCTTCATTTTATTCTCCTTAATCCTTTTTTATTTTCTACCTAATAAGTATTGAAGATCAGCTTCTGCAACTTTCAAATCGTAAATTGCCTGCAATTTATTTAGTTTGGCTTGTCGCAATGCAAGTTCTGCATCATTTAATTCAAGTTGAGTCCCGATTCCATTTTCTAACCTTGTCTTGGCTATAGTATAACCTTCTTGTGCTTGTTGCACGGTTTTAAGTTGACCATTTATTCTTTTAACAGCTTGTTCAATTCTGTAAACAACGCTTTGTGTTTGTGTTTTAAGAACTTCTATCAAGTTTTTCTTTTGTTCATCTACCTGCGTTGATGCAATCTCTGCCTGTTGCACTCTTGATGGTGTTTTAAAACCGTTAAAAACCGGTATTTGAAGTTGTACTCCTACAACAAAAGTGCTTACCCACTTATAGTTCTCAATTTTAAAATCATTTGCTTGTGTTTGATACTGATAATTCCCAAAAGCTGCGAGAGAGGGAAAATATGCTGATTTTTCAAGTGATATTGAAGTATTCGTAATCTCTAACTGTTTATTAACTATATTCAATTGCGGGTTATCTACTAGCACTTGATTTATTATTTCCGAAATGGAAGGGATTTGATAATCTTCTGCAAATTCTAAATCGCCTGTAACTTCTATCTCTTTTTCAGAACTTAGTCCTATTGTTATTCCTAAGCCATCTTTAGCTAATTCATAATTGTCCTCAGCTTGTTGTGCCAGCGGTTTTAAGTTCTCAACACCCACTTCAGCCCTTAACAAGTCGTAATTAGAAAGAACTTCATTCTTATTTAGTCTTTTTACATTTTCAAAATTATCCAAAGCATTTTGCAAACTCTGCTGCATTACATTCTTGAACTCTCTTGCAATTATCACATTTAAAAAAGCTTTTTTAACATCTGTAATAGTCTTAACCTGCATTGATTTAAGATTTTCAGTGCTTAATTCAACACCTTTAGAGGAAATTCCAATTCCATCATACAAACCTAAAGCGAAAAGAGGCACACTCGCCCCTACTGTTCCAACATATGAGTTGTCGGAACCTATTTCTAATATACCTGGCTGTCCCGGAGGACTGAATGGAGAACCCGCTGGTAAAAATATGACCGGCTTTTCTATAAATCGCTGATATTGTGCACTTGCATCAATCTTTGGGAATAATCCGCTTCGTGCTTCGCGTAATTTTTGTTCGGATTTATCCACTTCCAGTTCAGCTACTTTAATTTGCGTATTTTTTTCTAATGCGATTTGAATTGCTTTATCCAAATCAAGATTTATCGTGTTTTCCTGAGCCGTTAAAAAACACGTCCCGGCAAATAACATCAACATAATTTTCTTCACTTATAACGATCTCCTTTATTTTAGAATTCCTTCAAAAGTAATTTTTGTTACTATCTTTAAGATTCTGTCTGATCTATTTGGATTAGAATTAATCTTCATTTGTGAAAAGAAAAAATTACTGTGCATCAGCATAACAATGTATTCCAGTTCATCCTTATCTAAATTTCTTATCTTTACCGAGGAACTTAATTTATCTGCAATCTTTCTGTTTAACTGAACAATTTTGTCGAACAGCTTTGGGCTTTCTTTTTTAAGATCTTCTTTATGCAATTCATAGCCCTCTCTCATAAGAAGTTCATAAGCAGATCTGTTTTCATTGAAATAATCGCTCAAGATTTTAAAATATCTTTCTAAACTTTGCCGCGTATTGTTCAGAACAAAAGATTCATCTATTATTTTTTCAATGTCATTAAGAATTTGATTAACAACTTCCAGAAATAATTCCCGTTTATTCTTAAAATAAACGTATAACGAGCCCTTTGCATAACCCGCCGAATTTGAAATTTCGGCAGTTGTTGCAGCGTTGTATCCATATTTACCAAATACCTGAGTTGCAAAATGGATTATGTCCATTTTGTGATATAGAAACTCTTTTTCTTTTCTGGTTAGTGTTTTATTGTTTTCTAATTCCATTGAATATCAGGTTGATTATTTCTTCAGTTTGTTTCAGAACAATATCAAAATCCAGTTCTCTCATTCGCAGTGTTTCAGTGTTATAAAATTCTCTAAATCTAATTGCTTCGGAAATAGTAATAATAGCTTCAGCAACTTTTTCTTTGCTGCATTTTTTTATTTCATTCTTTTTTATACCATTTGAAATAACCTCTGCAATAAGCTGTTTTTCATCACATTCCATATTTTTGAAAATATCTTTTATGCTTCTTTTAATCTCGATAAACTGGTTTATAGTTATATCAAAAGGGCTGATAGATTTTTTGAGATAATTTGCTTTTGTTCTTTCATAGTTTATTATTTTATCGTGGGTGCTTCCAACAATTTCCAATGCCTCTTTAATTACTTTCAGATAAACTGACTTCTCTCTCATCATAACTTCATACATAATATCTTCTTTGTTTTTGTAATAGTAATAGAGAGAAGATTTCTTCATCCCAATTGCATTTGCTATATCATCTAGAGTTGTCTTCCCGTAACCATACTGAACAATTAGTTTCCGGGCAACATCGAGTATTAATTCTTTTTTTACATCCGTTGCATTAATTTCATCAGTCATTTTTTGAACCTATCAAACTTTTTATTAGAATGTTTGAAATATATGAAAAATCATAATATTTGTCAAGTAGTTATACTCGCTTTCTAGCATTACAAAAAAAGTG
This sequence comes from Ignavibacteria bacterium CG1_02_37_35, assembly GCA_001871325.1. GTDB lineage: Bacteria > Bacteroidota > Ignavibacteria > Ignavibacteriales > Ignavibacteriaceae > UBA1563. Next base: position 1,160 of record MNVA01000056.1, on the reverse strand, counting down.
TAGAATATTTGGCAGTAATATTTTTCTAATATAAAAAAGAAGGAAACATTTTCAACACTGGGATTGTGATCGGCAAATCCACCATTTGATATGTGATTAAAACTCATACCAATTCACAGACCTTTTTTTATAACGTAGAAAATCTCAACTTTTGATCTAAATTCTAAGTGATTACCAAGATCTTTCCCGCCGCCCTTTTCATAAAGACCTAGTGCAAAACTTGGTGTGTTAAAATATTAATCGAAGATTATCTCTTTACATAGCCCCAAGTAAATATAATTACTCATCTTTAATGTAGTCGTCATTCCAATGATTTTATTTAATGTTAGAAAGTCGGTTATATTTACCCGAAGTTCAATACCGCTTTCCAGTACTCCAATATCTTTTTCCAGTGCAATAAACTTTCCGAACGTAAATACAAGAGATGAATTTTTTTGTGAAAAGGTATCATTATAAAGAAAAAAGATTAGAGTCATATATATAAAAACGCCGTCGTTAAAGTGTTTCTACTTTTCACCGAGCATATGCCTTATTGATTAACTGATCTATCCTGCTGCATATAATCAACCATCCAGCCGGGATATTCCGGTAAAAGTTTGCTTACTTCATCTATTTTTTTTAGCTCGTCTTCTGTAAAAGATATTTCAGTGGACTTTAGATTATCTTTTAACTGGGTTTCATTTTTAACGCCGATTAAAACACTCGTAACAACTTTCTGATGTAACAACCACCCTAAAGCGACTTGAGCAACTGAAGCATTATGTCTTTTACCTAATTCATCCATCACATCAATAATGTCAAAAGCTTTTTCTTTATTGATTGGTGGAAAGTCAAATTCTTTCCTTCTTGAGTTTTCTTCCGGCATTTGATTTCTTCTATATTTACCGGACAAGAATCCTCCCGCAAGTGGACTCCATACCATCAAACCCAATTTTTGATCTTTAAGCAATGGAACAATTTCTCTTTCCAAATCTCTGCCCCCAATCGAATAATAAGCCTGAAGAGATTTAAATTTATTGAAACCATTTTTATCGGAAATCCATAAACTCTTCATCAATTGCCAAGTTATTCCGTTAAAAGTCAAGAAGAAATACTTGGGCTAAGTTATCCCAAGTATTTCTTCTGAGAAGTTATATTCTCAAAAAGTTCATTGACATATT
>MNVA01000047.1 GCA_001871325.1 Ignavibacteria bacterium CG1_02_37_35 | reverse complement strand
TTTTATTAGTTATTTCACGATGTTTGTAGTGGATGGAAGAAAGTTTTTATCTTTAATTCATGTTTTACATAATTTTACATTTGATTATTGAACTGTACAATTAATATTTCTATTATTATTATTTTACTGTATGGAAAAAACTTACAATTACATTGACCTCTTCGCCGGGGCTTCAGGGCTAGCGGAAGGATTTTACAATGCCGGGTTCAAACCGATTGCTCACGTTGAAAGAGATGAAAATGCATGCCTTACAATTAAAACTAGAATAGCTTACCACTATTGTAAAGAAAACAACCTTGAGAATTTTTACAAAGACTATTATTACGGAAAGATTGATAGAGATAACTTCTATTCAGCAATTCCATTTGATAAAACCGATACAGTAGTTAATGAAGAAATTTCAGAAGATAAATTTAATCTGATTATTTCTAGAATAACTGATGTAAAGCGACAACTTGATATAAATGAAATAGATGTAATTATTGGAGGTCCCCCCTGTCAAGCTTATTCCGTAAGAGGAAGAAAAGCTAATGAGCATAAGAAAAAATATGATCAGAGAATATATTATTATAAACTATATGCGAGATTTTTAAGAGAATTCAAACCAAAAATATTTGTTTTTGAAAATGTTCCCGGTCTAGTTTCATTCGAAGGTGGATACGTATTTGATGATTTGCGCGAAACATTTGCAAAAGAAGGATACTTACTTGATTACAAGATATTGAATGCCTCCGATTTCGGAGTATTACAGGATAGAAAACGTATAGTAATTATCGGATGGAAAAATGAATTATCTTTTTCATATCCTTTATTTGAAAAAATTAAACGCGATGCCGTCGTTTATGATTTGCTTAACGATCTTCCTGCACTAAAGCCCGGCACTATTAGTCTACCTCTTAATTATTCTACTAAATCAACTTCTTATTTAGATGAAAGTGAAATAAGAAACGGGTATGAAAAAGTAAGTTTGCATAACACCAGACCTCACAACACAATTGATCTTGAGATTTATAAACGGGCAATTGAATTATGGAACGCAAAACAACAAAGATTGAACTACAGTTCTTTACCTAAAAGATTGAGAACCCACAAAAACACAGAAGGATTTCTTGACCGATTTAAAGTTGTTGCCGGTGATGCAAAATATTCGCATACATTAATTGCCCACATTGCTAAAGACGGTCATTATTATATCCATCCGGATATTGATCAGTGTCGTTCAATTTCTATCAGAGAAGCTGCAAGAATTCAATCCTTTCCGGATAACTTCATTTTTGAAGGACCACGAACTGCCGCTTTTACTCAAATAGGGAATGCGGTACCACCCATGATGGCAAGAAAAATTGGAGAGAAAATAAAAGAGCAGTTATGACGATTGATATAATAAAAAAAGATAAAGAAATACCCGTCAAATTTAAACCAAGAGCGAGATTGCTTCTACAACTCGGTGATCAACTTATTAAAAATGAAAGTATTGCTTTAATTGAACTTGTCAAAAATTCTTATGATGCAGATGCAACAATAGTAGAAATTTACATGGAAAATGTCGATGATCTTCATAATGGTATTATCATTATTGAAGATAATGGATATGGGATGGATTCAGATATTGTAGTAAATGTATGGATGGAACCAGGGAGTGATTTTAAATCAGAACAATTTGAAAAACGTGAGGTAAGTCCAAAATATAAGAGACTACCAATTGGTGAAAAAGGGATTGGAAGATTTGGCGCTCACAAGTTGGGTTACCAGATCGAAATGACAACAAAGAAATCCGGATCAAAAGAAGTATTTGTGAAAATTGATTGGACAGTCTTTAATAAATTTAGATATCTTGATCAAGTTCCCGTGACAATTTTTGAAAGAGATCAACCCCGACTCTTTAAAAACGGTGCTACCGGCACGAGTCTAACAATTCGGAATCTTCGAAGAGAATGGACTCGAGGAGTTGCACGAGATGTAAAACGATCAGTAACTGCTCTAGTATCACCGTTTGAAAAAAATGAATCCTTTATTGCGGAATTTGATATTGCTGACAAGCCTAAATGGTTTGAGGGTTTATTGGAGTGGAAAGATATTAAACATTTTTCGCTTTATCATTTCAAGGCTATTATCGGAGATAGTTCAATAAAAAAAATGGATTATGAATTTATTCCTTGGAATTCTATGCCCAAATTGTCAGGTAGGGAAATTAAATATCAAGCAGATAATAAAACACATCGTGGCTTTTTAGGTAATGAGGAAAAGTTGATAGGTAGTTTAGCTCAATTATCAAATGAAGAAAGTTTTGATTTTTCACTTGAAGCATTTGATATTGGTGATATAGTATTTGAAGGATATATTTTTGATAGAGACTCATTTGTTTTGAAACTTGGCGTTACCGATAAAAAAGGATTTAAAGGGTATCTTGATAATAATTGTGGAATAAGAGTTTTTAGAGATGGTCTTCGTTTATATGATTACGGCGAACCCGAAAATGATTGGTTGGGATTAGACTTAAGGAGAGTAAATCAACCGAGCAAAAGATTAAGTAAGAATATAATTCTAGGAGCAATATACCTTAATCGAAATGATAGTTTTGACTTAATCGAAAAGACAAATAGAGAAGGATTTGTTGAAAATGGAGCTTATGAAGCTTTTAAGAATTCCATCCTTCATACATTAGAAATAATAGAGATTCTCCGCTATAGTGATAAACAAAAATTAAGAGAAATATATGGACCTACGCCAAAGTCAGAACCTGTCTTACAAATTTTAGGAGATTTAAAGGATTATGTAGATAAAAACATAAAGGATCAGAATGTTAAATTAGAAGTAACTAGATATCTAGTAAAGATTGAAGATGATTATAAAAAAATAAATGAAAATCTACTAAAGGCTGCAGGTGCAGGATTGAGTATGAGTGTAGTGATACATGAAGTAGAAAAGATAATCCTTGAAATACAGAAAGTTTTGGTTGCTGAGAAAGGTTCCGAACGGGTAATTAAGCTTGTTAAACATTTGTCTTCTCTAATCGATGGTTATGCAGAAATAATTAAAAAATCCTCGCAAACAAATGAAAATTTAATTGAAGTAATTGACCAAGCTTTATTTAATACCGAATTTAGATTAATGGCACATAAGATTGACATAATAAAAGAATATAGGAACTATAAAGGCAAAGCAAAAACAAAACTTGCAAGAAACTTATTAATTAGTAGCATAATGAATATTATTGATAACTCAATTTACTGGCTTGACAAAGCAAGTAGGCTTAAGAAGAAAATATATGTTGGCATTTCTGAGGAAGAGGATGGATATCTAAATATAATAATAGCAGATAATGGAACAGGATTTTTATTACCTACAGATGAAATAACCGAACCTTTCGTTTCTGCGAAACCTGGCGGTATGGGCCTCGGATTACATATTGCAAATGAAATAATGTTAGCTCAAGAAGGAAAACTTTCATTCCCGGAATGGGGTGATTTTGATTTACCAAATGAATTTAAAAATGGTGCAATAATAGCATTCGGATTTAAGGGGAAGTGAATATGGGTATACCAATAAACGGAAGAATAGCAATTGTTGAAGATAAATTTGAACATGCTTATCCATTAATGGAATTATTTGGTAGAATGCAGTATCCTTTTACTTATTACAACGGCGACCTTACAGGATTACCTGAGGAAGGTAAAGCCTGTAATGATATAAGAATATTATTCCTTGACATATATCTAACGGGTGATGAAATTCGAACGGAAAAAGAAATTAAAGCAAATATTTTACCCCGTCTAAATAGAATAATATCTGAAAACAATTATCCTTATGTATTGATTTATTGGAGTAGACATGAAGATGAGCATTCGAGTCTTATTGAAAATATTTTTCAAAATGAACTGAAAATTAAAGCTCCAATACACTATATGTCTTTATGTAAATCAGATTATTTTGAATTAACGGGTGAAAAGACTATAAACCACGAAGAGAATATAACTTATCTTATTTCACGCATTGAAAAGGCACTATCATTATTTCCAGTCTTCAATTATTTGTTAGAGTGGGAAAATATAATCCATATTTCTGCAGATAATGTTTTAGAAGAAATTTTTAAAACAAGAGAAAATCAAACTGAATGGGATAATAATTCTAAAAAATTGTTTTATGAGCTTGGTTTAAGCTTTGCCGGGAAGAATCTAAAAAACCTTGAACCTATAGAGCAGATTCGAAGTGCGTTATATGTTATGAATTGTGTTTTCAATGATTCGCTTGAACATTCCATTGCAAACAAGTTTCTTGTTGAATGTGAAAAAGATACCACACAAAATAAGTCAGGAAATAGTGAAATTCTTTTTTCACTTAATAAAAAATTATTACTCTCCGACGATGTATCAAACAAGTATATACCAGGAACGATTTACAGATCTATCAGTGGAAAGCATAAATATGGTGAGATACTAAATTTTTCTATAAATCGTAACTATTTATTTGCGAAAGATCAAAAGAATATATGTGAAAAGTTAAAAGAGATTATTGAGGAAAATGTTTTGAAAAAGGAAAAGAAAAAAATAGAAGTGGATATTTTAAAAAAATTCAAAGAGGAAATCCAAAAAGATTGGGTTTTGGTTGAAGTAAATGTCTCACCAATTTGTGATTTTGTTCAAGATAAATTGATTTATTTCCGAATAATCCCTGGGATGTTGATTAATTCTAAGTATTCCGAATTCATCCATCGGGACTCAGAAGCTCTATATCTTTCACCTTCATTCAAATTGTCATCCGCATCTAATGATAATTATTTTTTATTACTTGATTTTAGATTCTTCACATCTATTGGGAAGGATGAAATTAATGATTCAGTCCAGCCACTCTTCAGAATACGTCAAAACTTATTAACAGAAATTCAATCTAAATTGTCACATCATATTAATAGGCAAGGATTACTTTATTTAGAAGCAAATGAAAGAAACAAGATATATTAGGTAGTATAAAAGCAAATCTCATTATTATATGAGTAAACGTGGATTATTGAATTGGTATAAGTTAAACAACAGGAGTTTTTTTTGGCGTTTTAACATCTTGCCATATAAAATCATGATAGCCGAGTTCATGCTTCAAAGAACAAAAGCTGAACAGGTAGAACCCGTGTATAAAAAATTTCTTCAGCAATACCCGGATATAGTTTCACTCTCTAAAGCTAGAATAAAAAGTGTTGAAAAGTATACCTCATCACTTGGTCTTCATAAACGGGCTCCTAATTTTATGAATGCCGCAAAATACATAATCAATAATTTCAAAGGTGAATATCCTAAAACAAGAAAAGAGTTGTTAACGATTCCCGGAGTGGGGGATTATGTCGCCGGCGCAATAATGGCTGTATGTTTTAATAATGCTGATTATGTAATTGATAGTAATATAGCGCGGTTTATTAATAGATATGCCGGATTAAACTTAACGGGTGAAATTAGAAGAAAGAAAGTAATTGTTGAAAAAGCTAAAAAAATTTTCAAAGTAAACGATCAGAGAAATTTTTTATTCGCACTACTGGATTTTACAGCAGTAATATGCAAACCAATAGTACCATTATGTAATGAATGTCCTTTAAGGAAAAAATGTAAATATTCGCCTTCTTCCTCTCACACTTGACTTGACTTAACTTCCCTTTTCGCTTTATGCAAATATCCAATCGTAATTTTGTATTTTTCATTTGCAGTTACTAACAAATGATTTGAAAATTATTACTTGACGAAAACACACAATCATATTTCCGATACACTTGTAAAAACAGTCGCCGGGTTTACTGTCGGTTACCTTTCTAACAAGGAGTTAGACGCGCTGCTTTCCTCTTGGGAAACGGAAGCTGCTCATATTTGTTTTACCGCCGGATCCGAAAGTAATCTTCTCCGAATGCTTCACTCGCTTTTTGATAAAGTATATTTCCTTAAAGATTGCCTCACCCATCCCCATTATTCAAAAGCGTTTTTGCGCGTTGCATCATTCAGTAACTACTTAACGGATATTGTGGTGAGGAATCCCGAATATTTATATTGGGCGTTAAGCGGCGAGTCGCTTGAAAGAAATTTGGACGATCAGACATTTAAGGAAGAAGTTGAGAAAGCTGTTGATTTGTTCAAATCGTTTACCGGGAAAGTAAATGCAATAAAAGCGATGAAGCGAAAATATATGCTGCGCATCGGGCTGCGCGATAATCTTGGAATTGCTACTGTTTTAGAAACAACAAACGATCTCTCCATTCTTGCAAAAACTCTTTCAGCGCTTCTCTTCTCAATTTGTTATGATGAAGTTAAAACAAAATATCAACTTGAAGTAATAAACAGAAAGTACTGTATTATTGCACTCGGGAAACTTGGCGGCAACGAATTGAATTACAGTTCTGATATTGACCTAATGATCTTCTATGATAAAAATACAAAGCTGAAAAACGGGAAAGAATATCACGAACTGCTCACGCAAACCATCCAGCTTTTTGTTGAGCATGCTTCGCAGGCTACCGACAAGGGATTTCTCTTCCGGGTGGATTTTCGTTTGAGACCGGACGGGAAAAATTCTCCACTTGCAAGAACACTCACCGACACGCTCCGTTATTATGAAAGCCGCGGAGAAGATTGGGAGCGGCAAATGCTTCTTAAAGCAAGCTATCTAGGCGGTGATGAAAAGTTGTATCTCGGTTTTGCCAACTATATTTCAAGCTATATTTTCCCTAAGAATTTTTCATTCTCACCGATAGAACAAATAAAAAAATTACGGAAAATTATTCTCGATATAAATAAATCGGGACAAAACATAAAACTTTCCCGCGGCGGAATCCGCGATATTGAATTTCCTTTGCAGGCTTTGCAGTTGTTAAACGGAGGCAAACATCCCTCTCTGCAAACAGGCAATTCGCTTATCGCAATTAATGAATTACAGAAATTCAATCTTCTTAAAAAGAAAGAAGCCGGTTTTCTTTCCGAAGCTTATATTTTTTTTAGAAGAATTGAGCATTTCCTTCAACTGATGAATGACGCACAGACACATACCATTCCCGAATCGGGAGAAATATTAGATAAACTTTCCGCCTTTCTTGAATTTGAAAATAAGAAAACTTTCCTCAACGAATTATCGGAAACGAAAAACAAAGTGCATGCATTTTACCGTTCTGTGATGCGTGAAGAAAAAGAAGCGGCAGATTTTTCAAATTTGCCGTTCAAAGATTTCCATACTGCAAAAAGGAATTATCAATTCTTAAAAACCGGTGTAGGAATTTTCAACCAGAAAACTTTTGATGCACAAACCATTGCAAACTTTGAAAAGATTGAGCCGCGTTTCGTTGAGTATTTATCATGCGCAAAAGCTCCCGACATTATTTTACAAAATTTTGCACGGATCATCCGGCAGGAAAATTTTCCCTCAATGTGGTTTGAGACGCTCAGAAACAGAAAAGTTTTTGAAGCATTCCTATTGATTTGCGAGTATGGAAGATTTCCCGTTTCTCTTTTCGCTGAAGATAAATTGTTGAAGGAATTATTTTTGTCGGGAAGAGTTTTTGAAAAACTTTCAGTTGATAATCTTGTTTATTTACCGGCAAAAGCAATCCGTTTTTTGTTTTCCGTACAAGTTCTCTTAAAAATGATCTCACCGGAAGCTGCATCAGAACTGCTTTCAAAAGCGATTGTGGCTAAACTCCAACACTCGTGCGAGATATTTTTCTCAAAAGAAAAAACAGACAAGAATTTTTTTGTTTCAGTTCAAGGAAGTTTGGCTTCAAAACAATTTACCTTTACTTCCGATATTGACCTTCTTTTTATTTCAGGTAATGGTGCAAATAATTTTAAACTGCAAAAACAATTCACCAAACTTCTTCATTCATTGCAAAAAGAATTTTCACCTATTGAAGTTGACTGCCGGCTCAGACCCGAAGGAAAGTCCAGCCAAATAGTTTGGGACTTACACGGCTACAAAAATTATTTTGAAACGAGAATCCGTACCTGGGAGATGCAGGCATTGTGCAAACTCGAATTTGTGTACGGAGATGAAAATCCTTTCCGGCAGTTCGAAATGCTGATTACTAAAAAAATAAAATCGCTGGATGAAGACGAATTGAGCGATGATATTCTTGCAATGCACAAGCAAGTAACTGTAGCTTCAAAATTCGGCGATGCTTCTATCAACTTAAAAAAAGGAAATGGCGGTTTGCTCGAAATAGATTTCCTTCTTCAATTTCTGTTGTTGAAACACGCTTCTCTTTACAAATCATTCAGAAACAAACCGGCGAATATAATTTTACAGCGGTTCAAAAAAGAAAACATCCTTTCTGAAAAAGAATGTAAGTCGCTTCAATCTGCGCGCGAATTCTTCAGGCAACTTGATACTTTCAACTTTCTTTTGTTTGAAAATAAAAAACATCAGCTAACTTTTGATTCGGAAGAATTTCTCACTCTCCCGGAATTTCTTAATTTTGCAGAGAGAAAAGACTTACAAACCAGCATCAAAGAAGAACAGAACAAAATCCACTTAATTTTTTCAAAATATTTGGACAATACATAGCGCGGTAAACCGCCATGAATAATTAGGAATTACGAATTAGGAAAACACACTCAAATTATTTGGATACTGAAAACAAAAACTTCGATGCTAATACTATAATGATAAATTTTCTTAAAAAAGTTTACGGACTACTTGCGGGAATAATTGTATTTATTCTCTATCTCTCTACGATGGCGCCAACAGTCACTCAACTTGACGCCGGTGAATTAGCAACTGCGCAAACATTGTTGGGAATTGCCCATCCTACCGGTTACCCTTTGTTTACAATGCTGGGGCACCTTTTTCTCTTACTGCCTCTTCCCTTTTCAATTATTTACCGTGCAAATTTGCTTGCCGCTTTTTATACCGCCGGATCGGCATCGGTTTTTATTTATACTGTTAAACTTGTAATTGATAACATCGATCTTTTCAAATCAAAGAAGACTGATAAAGAGAACAAAAGAAAAAGGAAAACCCCCCCTACCCCCACGAAGGGGGGAATCAGAACTCCCTTCCCTTCGGGAAGGGTTGGGGATGGGCTTTTTTTCCCCGAACTCGTAAAATATTTATCAGCGCTTTTCGGCGGATTGTTTTTAGCCTTCTCAAAAACTTTTTGGGTGCAAAGCACTTCCGTTGAGGTTTATTCGCTTCATCTGTTTTTAATTTCTGTTGTCATGTATACACTTCTTTTGGCATTTACAAAATCAAATAATGCTGAAACGCCGAAACATTACTACTGGTATTTTCTTGCAATTGCTTTGGCATTGGGATTTTCCAATCACATGACGACATTGTTGATTTTGCCCGCTGTTGCGTATCTCTATTTTGTAACCTTCGGATTCAAGGTTTCTTCGTTCAAACGCATTGCTTTAATGTTGTTGATTTTCTTTCCATTACTTATTTCGATTTACGCTTACTTGCCGCTCCGGGCAGGTCAAAGTCCTTTGCTTAATTGGGGAAACCCGATTGATCTTGAAAGAATTCTCCGTCATATTTCCGGAAAGCAATATCAAGTGTGGCTTTTCTCTTCAACTGCGGCGGCAAAAAAACAGTTAGCTTATTTTGTTGAAAACTTTCCTTCCGAATTTAATATCGGGTTGATTCTTGCTTTCATAGGATTCTTCGCTGCTTTCATACAAGGGAAAAAATTCTTTTTGTTTACACTTATTACTTTTCTTTCCACCGTCTTGTATTCAATAAATTATGACATTAACGATATTGATGCATATTTTTTGCTGGCATACATTGCTGTTGCCTTTCTGATTTCGTTCGGAGTTCTTCAAATTTTTATTCTCCTAAAAGATAGACACCTCGGTTACAGTCTTCCAATTCCATTGCTGATTATTTTCTTATTGATACAATCGTACATTACATTCGGCAAAGTTGATCAGCATGATGTGTATCTATTTGAAGATTATCCAAAAGCGGCACTGCAATCATGCAAGAAAGATGCTTTGATAATTTCGTATCAATGGGATTTTCTCATTTCGCCAGCTTATTATATTCAGAAGGTAGAAAAGTTTAGACCGGATGTTCATATCATTGATAAAGAACTTCTCCGTAGAAGCTGGTATTTTAATCAGTTGAACAACAATCATCCGCAAATTATTACAGGTGTTTCAGCCACAATTGATCAGTTCAAAGAAGCGCTGGTTCCGTTTGAACGCGAAGGACAATTTGACCCGGTGCTGCTTGAAAAACTTTATCAAGCTCTTTTAAAGGGATTAATTGAAACCAATATTGATAAGCGTGAAGTGTATCTTGGCGCAGAGTTGGTGATGAATGAAATGCAGAAAGGTGAATTCAAACTTCCGGAAGGTTATACCCTTGTTCCCGATCTTTTCTTTTTCAAAGTGGTAAAGACGAATAAATACGTTCCCGCAGATGATCCGGTTTTTCATTTAAGATTTCCGAAACAACAAAACTACTACGTTAATTTTGTTGCGGATATGACAGGCTCGATGTTAGTAAGACGCGCGTTGTACGAAATGCAATTTGATAACCGCGCACGCGCAAAAGTTTATATCAAAAAATTAAAAGAAGAACTCCCCGATTTTGCTATTCCGGCAGGGTTAGCGGAAGTTATTGAAAAATAAAATTGTTATGCCTAATAAATATCTTTTCACAAGTAAGCGGAGTATGGAAATGAAATCTTTCTTCTTCCAGGGTCTTTTGTTCTTTTGTCTTTTAACCATAATAACCAATGGACAAAACCTTTTACCTCAACAGGCAATTGAGAATTTTAAAAAGAGCAAAGGGTTAATGATAAATCCCGAAGAAGAGATGCTTATTCACGAAAACTCCATGAGTAGCAGAGACTTGCCATGGCAAGTCTCTACGGGGCAAAGGCAAGACCCGACAATTAATCCCCGTGTAAATAATAGGAAGAAAAAAGATATTCCAAAATTAAACGGCAGTATGTACCGACCGGTAGTTACCATCGCTGATAGTAATATCCGTTATAGTTATACCTATAACCAGAATGGAAATGAACTTACTTGGTTGGAAG
>MNVA01000022.1 GCA_001871325.1 Ignavibacteria bacterium CG1_02_37_35 | reverse complement strand
TCATTTCTTTTACTAATCCGGGTTGTAAAAAATTCGGAATACCAATCTTAAGTGCAAGTTCTTGCGCTTTAATTACTAAGTCACCTTACGCAGAATTTGTAATACGAAGCGGTAGCTTCGTAAAAAACAAGCATTTTATCGAAGCTTCGCTTCGATTTACAATATAATTTCTCACTTTTGCGTAACGTGAGTTACTAAATTAATTATTCTACGAATTATCCCTTTTGTCATACAAACAAACTGTATTCTTTTGAAAACTGAGCTTTCTCAACTCTCTCTTTTGTAATAGCAACAAAATCAGGATTTAGTTCAAATCCAATAAAGTTTCGATTAAGTTTTTTACAAACAACGAATGTTGTCCCGACACCGGAAAATGGATCAAGTACAAAGTCTCCTTCATTGGAGTTGGCTTTTACAATTCGTTCAATAAGTTTTTCGGGTTTTTGAATAGTGTTAAGTAATTCTCTGCTGATTAGTTCTTTTGATTTGTAAGTAAGCTGCTTAATGTCTCCCCAAACATCGCCGGGATTTTTCCCGTCATCGTTGAATTTCGTTTTGCTGTATTGTCCATTTGTTACCGAAGGTACTTTTTCGCATCTTAATCTGTGTTCCAATTCTACTAATTGAGGCACACGAATATCTTCGAGGTTAAATGTTTTTGCTTTTCCCTTTGAGAAGTAGCAAATCAAATCGTAATTGTTTGTATAGTTTAACCGACCTTGTGCAAGTCGGCTTGGCTGATACCAAATTATTTTTCTATTTAAATATAGGTAAGGGCGGTAATCTATAAAATCAATGCAGTCATCTTTTCCAAAAAGATAGAGAGCGCCGCCGGGTTTTAGAACCCGTGAAAATATTTTAATTAAATTAAGATTAAATTCCTGGATGCCGGTTTTACTGTTAGACTGATTAGTAACTTTGTCCCACTCGTTTGTTGTAACTCCGTAAGGACCATCGCAAACAATGAGGTCAACACTATTGCCGCCGACTTTTTTTATTAAGTCAAACATATCTCCTTGGTATATTTCATTCAATTCCATACAACAAATTTCTGTTTTTTTCTAAAAGATTATTACTGTCGTAAACTTAAAACATTTTGTGTGTTATACAAATCCCAACGACTAAAACATTACGAGAGATTTTCCCCGATGCTTTCGGGAATTGATGCGATAGAAAATTTGTAATGAATGGAAAAATCCCGCTATAATAAAAAAATTACACGGGATTTTTGAAAGTTAAAAACTTTATGCTATGGTTTCAGCTTTTGGTGCGGAGACAACAGCATTGAAATGTTTCGTCAAAGCGGCTTTTCTTCTGGCGGCGGTGTTTTTGTGGATTCTCCCCTTAGCGGAAACTTTATCGGTATAAGCGACAGCTTCTTTGTAAGCTTTTTCAATTTTTTCTTGTTCGGATGTCCCTAACGCTGTTTTGGTGAGCGTTTTTAATTTTGAAAGGGAGCTTTTGTTTTCTACTCTTCTTCTTTCAGTTACTTTTATTCTTTTCTTTGCTGACTTATGATTTGCCATTACGACCTTTACTTAATAATTCATTAAATTTTCGCTGTAAATATAGAGATTTCACCTTTCGTTGTCAAACTTTTCTTTTAGGGATGAATTTTAGCTGATTTAAGCCCAAATTTTATTTAACTCTTTATAAAAAAACAGTTTAACGAATTCAACTAAAGAGAGAAGCGAAATGAAGCCTAATTTTATATTGATTTCCCCCCCCTTTAAATCGTATATTTACATCTCCGATTACGATTATTTTAAGGATTATTGCTTTTGACCCCTTTGCACAGAAATTTCATGTTCTCTACAATTCTTTTGTTGCTTTTCATTTCGAAAATTATTCAACCGCAAATTGTTTTTAAAGAACTTCCCCATTATTCCGTCTCCGAGAAGGACTTAAGTTTTATTGAGAGCTCGTCTGTCCGGAAAACCATGCTCTTGAACGGCGAGTGGAAAGTGTACAATTTTAAAGATGAAGAAAAAAAGAAAACCGGAGTTGGCGTTCCCTCACTTTTTGAAGGAAATGCCGAAATCGTTTACGAAAAATATTTCGATCTATCTAAAACCGATCTCCAAAACAACAATTTTGAGCTTCATTTTCTAGGTCTGAGCTATACAGCGGAAATTTCCATAAATAATTCGGTCATCTATTTGCATCCCGGCGGTGAATTCCCATTTTCTGTTTCGCTGCCAAAAGATTTGTTGAAAAGCGAGAAGAAGAACTTTTTATCAGTAAAAGTTAACTCTAAGCTTGATGCAACACACACAATTCCCTATAAAAATGCATTTCTATCGCCCGAAAGATTTGGCGGCATTTTTAGAGATATCTATTTGAAATTCGTTCCAAATATTCATCTTTCAAAATTCAATTTTCACTATGAGGTGATTCCAAATTCCTCACGGGCAAAAGTTTTTGTTTCGGCAAATATTGCCAATCATGAGTTCCGTGGAAAAGCTGATTCGGCTGCACTTGAGAATTTTGAAATTAAATTCTCCGTTCAGAATAGAAACGAGCTCTCGCTAAACGGTTCTGCGACAACTCAAATCCAATTACGAAAAGGGAAAGAAAAAGTTCTGTCACAAGCGTTCGATGCTTCAAACTTAGTAATGTGGAATTGCAGCACGCCTTCTGCGTACGTTATCACCGCGCAAATTTTGCAGAATGGAAATGTAATTGATGAAATTATACAACCCGTTTCGTTTTATAATTTTTCGATTCAAAAAGATTCCCCTTACTTAAACGGAGAAAAATTTCAATTGAACGGAGTAACCTACTTTGCTTCTAATAAGAGTTACGGAAGTATGTTTACCTATCAGCAGATCAAAAATGATCTTACGCAAATTAAAGATTTAGGTTTTAATGCCGTCCGTTTTCCTAAGCAGGCTCCTCATCCTTATTTGCTCTCACTGTGCAGCGAACTCGGATTACTCGCCTTTATCGAATCACCCGCTTCTTCAGTCCCGGAAAATTTAGTTGAAGATCAAAATTTTGTCTCTCTTTCAAACAATTATTTAAAACGATTTCTTTCTGCGTACGGCAATTATAGCGCCGTTGCAGCGGTAGGTTTAGGAGGTGGATTTCTCCCGAACTCTTCTTTGCACACATTTTATTTGGACACTCAGGCTGAAAAAGTTAAAAAGCTTATTTCTAAACCTGTGTATGCCTCATTTGTAGCCGGACAATTTGACAAAATCCCGAAATTGGATTTTTACGGAATAGAGTTATTCTCAACCTCACTTTCAGCGCTTGATGAGATTTTTAAACCGCTTTATGCGGAATTGGGAAAGGGGAAAGTCTTTTTGAGTGAGGCTGGTTACCTGGTTACGCTGGGAAGATCCAGCGGATACACAAATCCATCAACTTTTGAAGCACAAGCTAAATTTTTCAGCGATCTTCTTGCTTATTCTGAGGAGAATGAAAATGCCGGATATTTTATTAATTCGATGTACGATTACCGGTGCGATTATCATTCGGTTCTTGCCTCCTACAACGACGAAAAAATTCTGACGTTAGGTATTTGTAATGAAGACCGAAATAACGGCAGGCCCGTTTATAAAGTTATTTATGCAAAACTTCACAACCTTGAACAGGTGACTATTCCTATTGGTCTAAAGAAGGATCGGTCACCGATGGCTTTTATAGTTAGTGGATTGCTGTTAGCCCTGCTTACCGGGTTCTTAATTAACTCGGGCAGAAAATTTAGAGAAGATACTTCGCGCGCGCTGTTACGTCCTTATAATTTTTTCGCTGATATTCGGGATTTACGGATCATTTCCGGTTTACATTCAATTATCCTGGCGTTAATTATTTCGGCAATTTTCGGAACGCTGATGGCAAGCATGTTCTTTTTCTTTAAAGATAAAATTCTTTTTGACCGGGTTATTCTTTCTTTCGGAAGCGAAAATATTAGCTGGGCGATGAGTTATTTTTCGTGGCACCCGGTGCAGGCGATCCTCGTTTTAACGGGACTCGTTTTTCTAAAGCTGCTATTCATCTCGCTGGTGGTAAAGTTCTTCTCTTTTTTTGTGATGAACAAAATATTTTTTTCGAACGCTTATTATGTTGTGGTCTGGTCGTTTCTCCCCTTTGTTTTATTGATACCGGGAGTTATAATTCTCTACCGCATACTTGCAATGGATACCATGAACATCTATATCTATGGTATTCTTTTCCTCTTTCTCGCGCTTTGCGTCCATCGGTTATTAAAAGGTGTTTATGTTATTTATGATGTAGCGCCGGGCAAAGTATATTTTTATGCGTTCGTTTTTATGGCGGGCGTGTCAACAGTTTATTTATTGTTTATGCAGGCGTACAACTCAACGTTTGATTTTCTTGTTTTTGGCGTAAAAGAACTTTTGGTGAGGATATAAGTTGTGTATTTAAAGAAACTTGAAATATTAGGCTTCAAATCTTTCGCGCAAAAAACGGAAGTACATTTCCATAAAGGATTAACCGCAATCGTTGGTCCCAACGGGTGCGGCAAAACGAATATTGTTGATGCAATCCGCTGGTGTTTGGGCGAGCAGAAAAGCAGCACGCTTCGTTCGGATAAAATGGAAAATGTTATCTTCAACGGAACCGCAACACGCAAGCCGATGGGTATGTCGGAAACTTCTCTTACGATTGAAAATAATAAAGGCATCCTTCCAACCGAATATTCTGAAGTAACAATTTCAAGAAGAATTTTCCGTTCGGGCGAAAGCGAATATCTTCTTAACAAAAACCTGTGCCGGTTAAAGGATATCACAAATCTTTTTATGGATACGGGAATCGGTTCAAACGCATATTCGGTTATCGAATTAAAAATGGTGGAAACGATTCTTAATAACAAAGCCGAAGAACGCCGCACTATGTTTGAAGAAGCCGCCGGAGTGAACAAATATAAGCTGCGCCGACGTCTTACTCTAAAAAAACTTGATGAGGTTAAAAGTGATTTAACACGCGTGAACGATATCGTTTCCGAGGTTGAAAAGAAAGTTTCTTCACTTGAACGACAGGCAAAAAAAGCTGATAAATACAATAAAATATCAACCACACTGCGCGAACTTGAAATTGATCTTTGCGAACGCGAGTTTGCTCTTTACAACACGCGCAAAGATGAATTGAAGTTAAAGGAAGGACAATTCTTCTCCCAAAAAGTTCAGTTGGAATCCGAACTTGCCCGGCTTGATGATACAATCAAGGAAGTCAAAGAAGAACTTTATACCGTCGAGACGCAGCTGGCGGCGAAGCGAAACGAGATAACTTCGCAAACGGAAAAAATCTATTCTGTTCAGCGCTCAATATCTGTTGCGGAGGAGAGGAAAAAATCACTTAATATAAATATTGATAAATATTCGCTGGAAAAAGAAGAACTCGCTGTTCAATTAGAAATTACCCTTGAACAGATTGAAGAATATAAAGAGAAAATAGAAGAAACTACCGCCGCTCTTCTTGCAAAACAAAATGAACGCGAAACGCTTTCTTTGCAAGTTGAAGAACAAAAAACTACGTTAGAAGAAAAAAGGGTTGCGTTAAAAAATTATTCTGAAACGTTGCTCGATAAGTTTAAAGAAATCACCACAAAAGAAAATGACCTCGCCAACGTTGAGGCTGCTTTAAAACGGACGAACGAATCCTTAAACAAAACCGACATAAAAATTAAAACACTAACCGACACGATCGCTAAACTTGTCGGATTTATCGGCGAACTTTCTGAAGATAAAATTGACGTTGAACAAAAATTAACCGAAGCGGATTCTTTTTTTACCCGGAAACAAAAAGAAAAAGACGAACTTGAGCAAAAACTTTCCAGCTTCCGCGCAAAAGAAGCGGAAGCCAAAACGGTAATTCATGCTTTAAAAGATAAGATCGGCTTTCTGCAAAACTTGATCAATAATCTTGAAGGTTTCTCAAAAGGAGCGAAAGAATTAATTGCCAACCCGGATTGGAAAACCAAAGACAAAAATATTCTCGCCAACATCGGAAACGCAAATGATAAATTCCGTTTTGCCGTTGAAGCCGCACTAAAAAACAATTTGAACAATATTCTTGTTGAAACCATTGACGATGTGAAAAAGGGAATTGAGTATCTAAACACGTACGACTACGGCAAAGCATCGTTTTATGTTTTCGGATTTTCGGAAAGTGAGAAGAATTCTATACTTGATAAAATTGAAAAATTCTTTTTAACGCGCAAAAGCAAACGGCTCGAAAAAGAAAAATCATTTTTAGGCTGGGCGGAAACTTTTGTTGAAACCGAAGAACGCTGGAAACCTTTCTTCCAAAAACTTTTAGTAAACACGGCTGTGGTTGATTCGCTCGAAAACGCCTTTGCGCTCTCCAAAGATTTCCCTCTTTTTAATTATGCTACGCTTAATGGCGATTTCGTTCATAACTCAGGCGTTATTGAAGCCGGCTCTGCACCCAAACTTGATGACACCCTCTTCGGGAGAAAGCAGTTGCTTGAAAACTTCAAGAAAGAAATTCCTCAGCGCGATGCAAAGTTGATCGAAATTAAACAGACAATTGAACAACTCGAAAATGAAATCGGCTCGATCAACCTAAAGACTCTCTCCGAAAACGGGAAAATTCTTTTAAATGATTTGCGCAACGTAGAAAAACAGATCGAAAAATTTGAGTTTGAACAATCCAAAGCATATGACGAGTCCGAAAAATCGCATCAAGAAATGCAATCGTTAGTTGCGTATGCAACTAAACTTGAAGAAGAAATCGAATCACTTTCGGAAGTTTTGCGCGGAGAAATTGAAGAAAAACGAAAAGCCGATGAAGCGCTTCACTCCCTTGAATCTGATTTTTCAAATTGTGAGGCTGATTTCAGCCGGCTTACTACAGAACAAAATCAAGCCGACCTTGCCATTGAACGAATGTCCGGTGAAAAAAGAAATCTTGAAAACGCACTTCAACGTTCACAAGAATCGGTTGGCGCCATCCGCAAATCAATTGAAAAAAGAGAAGATGATGTCGCTTCTGCAAATGAAGAACTGCAAAGTCTTCAAATTGTATTGGGAGAAAAGAACGACGAACTTTTTGAGTTGAATGAAGTTCACGGGTTGTTGAAAAGCGAAGAAATTGCGATTGATGGGCAGTTTAAAGTTATCCGGTCGAATATTTCTAATTTAGAGCAGCAGCAAAAAAATATCCGCAACGAAAGAGAAGCGACAGTAAACGCAATTCATCAAGCTGACATCTCTTTAAAGGAGTTTGATTTCAAAATTGAAAATCTTCAGCAGCATATTCAGGAAAAATATTCTCTTACGCTTGCATTAAAAACCTTCGATGATCTTGATTCGTTCGATTTTATAACCCGCCAGGAAGAGGTAACAAGTTTTAACCAGCAGATAAAAAATCTTGGGATGATCAATCCGCTTGCTTACTCCGAGTACGAAGAAGAAAAAGAACGGCTTGATTTCCTCACCAAACAAAGAACTGATCTGCTTGATTCCGAAAGAGATTTGATAAAGACTATTGAAGAAATTAACATCACCGCACAGCAACTCTTCATGGAAACATTTGAAAAAATACGCGAACATTTTATTAGAATTTTTAGAGGATTGTTTAATCCCGGTGATGAAGCCGACTTAAAATTAGAAGAAGCCGTTGATCCGCTGGAAGCAAAAATTGAAATTATCGCAAAACCGAAAGGAAAACGCCCGACTTCAATCGAACTTCTTTCCGGCGGAGAAAAAACGCTCACGGCAATTGCGCTGCTGTTTGCTATTTATCTTGTAAAGCCGAGTCCGTTTTGTATTCTTGATGAAATTGATGCGCCGCTTGACGATGCAAACGTTGACCGTTTCACCCGCATTCTGAAAGACTTTAGCGAGAACACCCAGTTTATTGTGGTTACGCATAATAAGCGGACGATGGAAGCGTGCGACACGCTCTACGGAGTGACAATGCAGGAAGAAGGCGTTTCAAAACTTGTCAGCGTTCGGTTTGATGAGGAGCTAAATGTTGCGTAGTATCCTACTTTCTACTTTCTACTTTCTACTTTTTACTTTTACCTCTTCGTTATTCGGGCAGTGGATTACTAATTCAGAGTTGAATACCCAGCTTGTCTTTGATTCTACAAACCCGGTGAACATTTCTTCGTTTGAAGACGGCAACGGCGGGGCTTTCCTTTTTTGGCAGGACACGAAGTCGCCTGCTTCTGCAAATGTTTTCTTTCTTCACTTTGATAATTACGGGAATGTGAGTTTTCGTGCAGACGGAAAAAGTGTAAGCAGAACCTCTGGCGAGAAAAAAAATCCTATTGCCGCGGGAAATAATTCACACACTGCTGTGGTTGTGTGGAATGATTATTCTTCTGCCAGCCGGGGCGCACTTTATGGACAGTTAGTTAAAAGTAACGGAATACTTTTGTGGAATGAGTCCGGTCTGAAAATTTCCGGAGGACAAAATACTCTTGTGAACTGCGGCGCCGCGTTGGATCAAAAGAACACTTCCTATTTTACCTTTATTGAAAAATCAGATGCGGCTCCAACCGAATATTTTTTAAAACTGCAAGTGCTTTCAGAAGCAGGCTCGGCAAGATTTCCAAACGATGGAATGCTTCTAAGCAAATCTTATTCGGCAAAAAATAATGCGTCCGTTTTCCCCGATGAAAAGGGGGGGTGTTTTGTCTTGTGGGGAGAAAATGAAAATAAAATTTATCAAATCCATGCTCAATACATTGATGACCGCGGGAAACTTTTGTGGAAAGACGCTGTTGATGTTTCGGGGAATTCAAAAAGTATTTCCGGTTATCATGCTTTGCTTGCTAAACCGGGGCTGCTTTATGTGTACTGGCAAAACATCGGGAAACAGAAAACGATTTTCCATCAACTTGTAACCTCAAGCGGGAAAACATTATTAGGGGAACAACATACCTTGGTTGCAAAACAAACGGGAAATCAGATAAATCCACAGGCGGCATTAGCGCCTGATCTAACTTTGATGCTTAGCTGGGTGAATGATTTCAACGGAAGAAAAAATATTTACCTTCAAAAATTTAAATTAAATGGAAAAGCCGTATGGAATTCCGAAGGAATTTCTATAGCCAAAACCAGGGGCGATCAATTCGGACAAGTAATCATTCCCGGTGAAAAAGGAGGAGCTATACTCGCATGGCTCGGTCAAACCGGGCAATCGCAAAAACCCGCCGTTTATGCTCAAAAAGTTTCCGGCAAAAAAGAATTATTGTGGAATGAAGAAGGAACTCCGGTTTCAATAGATAAATATTCCGACAAAAGTTATCTCTCTCTTTTCTCTGATCAAAAAGGGGGAGTAATTGTGCTGTTCAAAGAAAAACAAAAAGAAGGAACCGGCATTTACGGTCAGCGGTTATTCAGCGCAAAAACGTTGGTCTCACAGGTAACAGATTATTCGGCAAAAGTTGTTGAGGATTCAGTTCAACTTACCTGGACGGTAACGAATGAGTCGGATTTGTTTACCTACAAAATTGAAAAGATGAACGAAAAAGACGCAGTCGAAAATATTTGGCAATCAACCGCTTCGGTTTATTCTTCGAGCGCCGGAAAGACAAATGAGTATTTTGTTTCTGAACCTTTAGATGCTGCGGGAACGGTGTATTTCCGGCTTTCTCAGTTTGGCAGAGACGGAGAGAAAAAGTTTTCTGAAATTGAAAAAATTACTTTTGCGCCGACAAACCCGGATAAAACTTATGTTTTGCAAAATTCGCCAAATCCTTTTTCTGGGAAAACGACGATCGTCTTTCATCTGACTAAGCAGTATGAAGCTAAATTCGAAATCTTTAATTCAAGAATTGAAAAAATAAAAGAAGTTCTCTTAGCCGATACCCAATCCGGAAAGAACAAATTTGTTTTTGATGGAAGCGTACTTACCGCAGGGATTTATTTCTACCGTTTTACCTCCGGCGATTTTGTTGATGTAAAAAAAATGGTGGTAACAAAATGATTTTACTAGCTAAGAATATTGAAGTCAATGTGAATAGTGAAACATTCTTTATCCAAATCGAGGCGCAAACACAAACTGCTCCGATTCTCGACGGTATCGCTTTAAAATTAAACATACCTTCTGAAAGAGAACTATGATGAAAGATTACATCCTCTCTTTTGTATTTGTAAGTCTTGTGCTTCTTAACCTTGGCTGCAAAAAATCCCCGACGGAAATAGATAAACCGCCAATAATAATTACTCCCCCTTCTCTCGAGTTGAGCGTTGACGGCGTTTCTTGTACCGAAGCATGGATAAAAGTTAAGAAATTAAACGATACTACTTTTCTTCCTA
>MNVA01000115.1 GCA_001871325.1 Ignavibacteria bacterium CG1_02_37_35 | reverse complement strand
AAATGTTTTTGAAACTGTCTTCTAATATTGTGGTGATAAGGTTGCCGGAAAGGTCTGTTGAATCATTTTTTTGATATGTAGTGAATTGTTCGGTCTCAGGGTTGAATTTGCTTAATCCGTCTAAAGTTCCAATCCAGATATTCCCGCCGGAATCCTGGTACAGGCATTTAATATGGTTGTTAACGAGACTATTTTTATCGAGAGTGTGTCTGTAAACTTGAAAGCCTATTCCATCGTATCTATTTAATCCATCCTTTGTGCCAATCCAGATGAATCCCTTTCTATCCTGAATTATTGCTAAGGCGGAGTTTTGAGAAAGCCCTTCGTTTATTGTGATTGGTTTTTCTCTTCCCAAATTTTGAGGGGTTGATTTGGAAGGAAATATGTATAATAAGCAAATCGAGAGGAAAAAGATTTTTTTCATAGTTTAATTTAATTCAACAGACAGATAAAATTTCTTGAAGTAAATCCGGAATAACTATTACATAACAGTTGAAGTCTGTTCGTTAATTCTTAGAAGTTTATCACAAAAGTGAATGGCTATACTTTGAATAAATTTATATGGTATAGCTCTTTTCGCAACTCGAATACTGCACCTGGAATGACTTTGTTTTGCGCGCTTTGCACCGGTTGAATCATGAATCACTCCCAGAATATTGTTATTTCATTATTTCAAAAATAATTTTTACTTATAATAGCTCAATTATCTACCTCGACTTCCTTTGTGAAAAAAAATTGTATATTCAAATATTCCACGACTTAAAAATCGTTGATATGCAAAGATTAATTTTGCATAACGTTAATTAGTAATTTTATTTCTTTCCATCAAACTTTTATAAAAATCTTTTTGGCGTAAAGAATCCACATTAATCCAAGCCAAACAACCACATACATGATTGCCCATGCAAGTGAAGCGTGAATCGGAGCTAACCATGATAAAAAGAGATTATTAAACAAAAAACTTTGCAGACTCACTTCAACTCCAGCATCGTTCGTTACTTTAATCAGTCCCATTAATCTTGCTCCAATACCCGATAAGAAGAAAACAGCGATCGCATTTGTTCCATAAACGACAAACGGTTTCGTCCACCAGGTAATTCCTTTCACATCAATAAACCAATAGCAAAGTGCAAAAAAGTGAAGCGCTAGACCGGAATTGAAGAGAACATATGAACTTGTCCACAAACTCTTATTGATTGGAAACCACATATCAATGATGGTCGCAAGAACAATCCCCAAATTACCGAAGACGAACATCCAAACAATTTTAGTGGTTTTTTCATTGTTCGTTCTAAGCCACGCTCCAAGCAGCACACCGCTTAACGCAGTTGAGATAGCCGGAATTGTGCTTAACAATCCTTCAGGGTCCCAAACTTTTGTTTGTCTCCATAAGTGACCGGGTAATAAGAGATTATCCAACCAGCCTGCCAGATTCGGCGCAAATAAAGGATGCCCGCCTGCGTCAGTAATCACCGGAACATATAAGTTCGGCATTCCGTAACCTGGAACCGGTATGAGCGTCATGATCATCCAATAAAAAATTAAAAGACCGCCTGCAATGTAGGCTTGTGTTTTCCAGTTTGCTTTGATGAAGATAAACGATGCACAAAAGTAAACTACTGCAATGCGCTGAAGAACTCCGGGAATACGAATTGTTGATAAATTGAAATAAGGGAATCCATGAAGAACCATACCAATGAGAAAAATCATTATAGATCTTCTAAATATTTGAAGAATTAATTTTTTCTGATCATCCCCTCTTTCTTTTCTTTTCGTAAGTGAGAGAGTAATGGCAACGCCGACAATAAATAAAAAGAAAGGGAAAATATAATCGGTTGGCGTTACGCCGTTCCATGAGGCATGCTCTAATGCAGGATAGATAGAACCCCAACTACCCGGATTGTTCACAAGGATCATTCCCATAATGGTAATCCCGCGAAAAACATCAAGAGAAATTAATCGGTCAGATTTTGCTGCTTCCATATTTTTTTTCAGTTAATTGATAAAATTTTCAATCAAACTTACTCGAATTAATTCAACTGTACAAATAGAAAATATTATTCACCCGGCTTTGATATAAACTTTGCCCTGATTATTTCAATTAATGCAGGCAGAATTGATATGAAAATTACCGTGAGAATGGCAAGGCTGAAATTCTGTTTGATGAATGGAAGGTTGCCAAAATAATATCCGGCAAAGATCAAAAATCCGCTCCATAACAATGCGCCGGTAATTGAATAAGTAATAAATTTTAAATAATTCATTCTGCCAATACCGGCTGTAAAAGGAGTAAACGTTCTCACGATTGGGACAAAGCGGGCAATGATGATGGTCTTCCCGCCATATTTTTCAAAGTAAGCGTGGGTCTTATCAAGATATTCTTTCTTAATAAATCTGCCGTCGTTTTTCTTCAATATTTTTGCACCAAGAAAATGTCCAACCCAATAATTCACATTATCCCCGGAAAGAGCGGCAACAACGACAAGAAAGAAGCAAAAATAAACGTTCAAACTTCCTAAAGCTGCCAGGGTTCCCATTGCAAAAAGAAGAGAATCTCCCGGTAAAAAGGGAGTGAATACAAATCCGGTTTCAGCAAAAATTACTAAAAATAATATTGCGTAGGTAAACGTTCCGTACTGAGCGGTTAATTCACCTAAATGTTTATCAAGATGTAAAAAGATTTCTATAAGATTTTGAATAATTTCCAAAAGACACCAAAGTTTATTAAAAAGTTATGTCACACAGCAGAACGTGAAAAGTTAGAGGTAGAAAGTGGGAAACTTGATACTTTCAACTTTTTACTTTCAACAAATCAAAAGTTTTATTATTGCGTAATTGAAATTCTCACATCCAAACCGGCTTCATTAATTGTTGAAGCAGTCACTCTTGCTGCTCCTTCAGGCGAAATGGAAGAGCGCTTGTAAAATACTGAAAGGGTAACACGCGAACTAATGACATATTTAATTCTTGGTTCAAGCGAGGTTCTGGTCGTTCCATCCTGCGGTGTTCCCTCTTCGGTGAATTGATTCATATCAAAAAATACTGTCGAATTTTTTGAGTTTGAATAAGAAAAACTGAATTCAATATCGTTCTTCAAAGCAATGCCGAAAAGAGGAACTTCAAAACCTGACTTGGAATAATTAAGTGAAACACCGATTTCCCGAGAGAATGTTTCGGTAATTCTTTGCGTGGTAACCGCAAGATCATAATTTGAACGCGTTGAATACTTAACATTACCCGAGAAATTTCCGTCCCAAAATGAATTTAAGGTTAGGTTTAATCCAACAAGCGGCGAAAATCCGTAAGAAATTTTTTGCGAAGACGTTGCTTGAGTTCCATCGGGATTTATCTTCCACCCTTCTGTGTAATTAGCGCCATAGGCGTGGTCCAAACTAACTTTTTTTGCAAAACTTTTAAAGATCGAAAACTTCTCTAATCCATCCCAGGTAATGCGCCAATTGGGGCGCGGGACATACTTAACGATATTTTTTAAGAAACCAATTTTGGAAAGAAGCGGAAGGGTTTCAAATCCCTGCATGAATGCTTCAGAAAGATTTTCATTTTTGTTAACCGCTTTCGGGTCATATAATTCACTTACCCGTTTTATTCCGCTTTTGAACATCGAAAGAAAAAATGTCGGCGGTAGTGAAAAAAAGGAACGGTCAAGTGTCCCGGAGGAAGTTATATTCTGAATACTCGTAGTTCCATTCGGGTCAGAACGCAAAGATGTGGATTTATTAATTGACCAACCGGTTTTCCAATTGAGATCAATACGCGCTCCTTCCCAGAGCGGTCGGGAGGTTTTAAGATCAATCGAATTCCGCTGGGTATAATTATCGGTCAAATTGCCGTTTGCCGCACGTGGACCAACATCATTTTTTAAACCTAACATAAATAAGCGCGAGGGACCTTCGTATGCATTATACTTGTATCCCCAAAAGTTTTTGAAACCCGATCCCTTTCCATTAATTCCGTTTGATGAAGCCGAATTGTCATTTGAAAAACTGACGCTTATTGTTTCATAATCAAAGAAAATAGTTTTAGCTAAAGTTTTTAGAAAATAAACTGCTTTAGTTATGGCGGTCGGTCTCTTTAGCATGGTATCAACTGCAACTGAAGAATCTTTAACTGCTAAATTCTCAGTTCCGGATTTGTTCACTACCGGATTTCCGTCATCAAAATTTCTATTTCTAGTGGGAGTTACCGGAGCGGAAGTTTGTTGGCTATTTTTTTCCTCTTCTTTAAATAAAGGAGCAGCGAGTGATTTCAGTTTAAGCGAAAATCCTAAATTTATTCTGTTGGAGTAGCCTACGCGCCTGCCGAGTTCTTCTTGTCTAAAATCGTTATCCCATTGATAAGTAACCCCATACCCGGCTGTTAAAGTGAAGTAGTTTTTCAAATCCCAAAAGGAAGGAAGACGCGGAGAGGTTTTCAGATCAAAAACTTGTTTATAAGTATAATCTCTTCCAAAGAAAACGCCGCCGAAAATATCTTTCCATATTTCGCGTTCCGACCGTTGATTACTGTATGCATCTGTTTCTAGATAGGAAAGTGTTGAGGCGGCATCAGCATTGTATGATGTTCCGATATTCCAGAATCCATTATCCGTAAATTTCCAGGTATAATTAAAACCGCGTGATGAAGTAAAATCTCGCGAAATAATTGTTTTCGATTCGCTTGTTCTTTGGGGTCTTGTAATATTGGTGTTTCTATTTCGTCTTGCAGAAACATTCCATGCAAAAGATTGCGGTGTGTAATAAAATTTTGCGTTACGATAGTCGCTCAAGAGCGCTATTACTGATCCAAGAACAGGAATATTTGCGGGATAGAAGAAATAATCACTGCCGATCTGCAAAGAATAATTAGCGGAAGCGTTCCAGATCCAACTGGTTACAGAGAGTGTGTTCGGATTCCTGCTAAAAGATTTATTGAAATTAAAATTCAAGCTGATGGCATTCCAGGTATCGCGGATAAGCCAATAATTTGAAGGGATATTTAATTTGATGTTAGAAACATTCCACGAATCGGAAGAAGAGAATGTCTGTGATTCAGAGCGTATTTCTTCTGCTGTTTTATTTTTCGACTTTTTAATACTCTCTTCAACTTTAATATCGGTTCCGGGGAAATAAAGAGGTTTCCCGAGCGCTTCCGTTCTAGAATAGGTAACCTTTAAATTACTTCCGGGCATATCAAATGGAAGGAATTTTAAAACATTTACATCGGTCGAGAGGCTCCAGTTTTTTGCATCAACTCTCGAACCGAACCGGTCATTCAAACGATGGAAATAAGGGTCGGTTTGACTCATATTAAAATTAACACTCATCAGGTCGGCAAGTTTTAAAGACGTTGCAAAACTATACGCCCAGCCCGGGGTATCATCAGCGCCAACTACACGCAGTTCATTCACCCAGACTTGTCCCGATATTGTTCCTGTTGCTCTATTCACAATAACGACCGACAAAAATTTAATTGCAGTAAGCGAGGGATTTCCTTTGACTACATAATAGTGGTCATCATGTCCGGTAACTTTTTGGATATACTCGGAAGTTATTTGTGTTGTATCGCGCGCATCCTTCAAAGCCGTTAATTCGCTAAAGAGAATACTTACTTCATTCCAGCCGGGAGTTATCGGCTGTCGGTAAGCGTAAAAGTTATTTGTATCGGCGCCGAACCGGAAATAAATGTCGGCATTTTGTCCGTTCCCGCCAACGTACGAAACTGAAGTTGGCGAGGGGCTGTCTTCTCCGTGGATAAACAATTTCATTTGTGTGTAATTAAAAACATCTAATGAGCGGAATAAATATTTTACCGCTTCACGGGTTTGCCCCATTGGTAAATCAGTTAATCTTAAATTCAAGGATTGCTCATTCCTGAAAATTTCTTCATCCGGGCGGCTCCGGTCTCTTTCTCTTTGCACTCCGGGCGGACTTTGATATGCCGGATAATTATCTTCAATGTTCACAACGGAGATTGCCATAACACTATCTTTTAAATCTTTTTTCTGCCACTGGTTTCCAACAAGATTAAAATCAGCCATTCTAAAATGAACGGTATCGGTTGCATTGGTTACAAATAACCGGAGATATTCAACTACGGAAAAACTTGGATTCCCGAATGCCAACGAAGTATCTTTTAAAGGGATACGATACAAATACCAACCATTTGTTCCTCCGCCTGCGATGTATGGATTTATCAACGGATCTGTGCTAAGGGGAATTTCGTACCGGTAATAACTATTTAACTGATCTAAGAATCCGTTATGATTCAGGTCTTCAGTGTCGGGAAATCTTCCAACATCTGTTAATGCTGCATTCCCCTGCGTTCCATTGATGTTTACATAATTTGATTTTGATGCCGTACCGGAATTTATGTAGCTGAAGTTATCATGACTTGGATCTGCATCGGCAGATTTAGCAAGCAATTGTTCTCCACCATCAAGAATTCCGTCTAAACCATTATCTTCACCCTCATCAATCAGATCATTTTTATTTTTATCTTCGGTATCCAGGTCCCCATTCGGGATAACATCTTCACTGATTTTCCCGAGATCAACATAAATTTTTGTGTTTTCAGATTTTGAATCAACCTGCAGCCAGAATTCTAAAAATTCAATATTCTCATCAACCAGATTATTAGCCGTTGAAGAAAGAGGTTTCATCATTCCACCCCATGCTAATGTTTTGTTTCCTGATGCCATCGTTCTGGAATAGTTGAAAGAACCCGGAACATCGGGGATAAAAACGTAATCCAGCACCGTAACTTGTTCATCACCTCGGGCAACTTTCTTTTCGGGCCAAATATTTTTTACCAATACGTCTGAGGGAAGGACGTTGTACCAAAAACTTTTCCCC
Organism: Ignavibacteria bacterium CG1_02_37_35; assembly: GCA_001871325.1. Lineage (GTDB taxonomy): Bacteria > Bacteroidota > Ignavibacteria > Ignavibacteriales > Ignavibacteriaceae > UBA1563. The sequence continues at coordinate 3,335 of MNVA01000115.1, read as the reverse complement.
TTGTAAGACATTGTAAGAGAATCGTTAGACGTTGTGAGACCGGTGAGCGATTTTAACTCATCGGGCAGGCTCAAATCTTTCCAGGAAGTATATGAAACCCCAACCGGAATAATTCTTTTTGAACCTTCAAAATCATCAATATATGCAATGCTCTTTCCTTCGTCAGAAGAAATAGTGCTTTTCTTTGTGTTGGGATCGGGATTCATGTATGCAAATTCACCGCTTAAACTTACCGTGGACATTTCCCTCGTAGAAAATATTTTGTCAAGCGCTTTGGTAAGAAAAGGGAGATCAGCCGAAGTATTGAAATCAACTCCATAAATTGAATTACTTAACGGTTCTTCTCCGATACGTACTTTATCGCTTAATGTTTGCTGTGCCAAGGTTAAAGCAGAAAATCCGAGTCTAGTTCTCTTAGAAAAATCAATTTGTCCACGGATACCAAAAAGGGTTTTAGAAGCGAGTTGGAAAAGGTCATTTTCCTCGTAAGTAATTTTTAAATTAGCGCCGGGAACAAGTGCGGCATCATTTCTAATGGTCAACTGTCCCGTACTATAATCCATATAATAATCAATCCCGGGTGTTAAATCTCTTCCGTTGAGATTAACCTTTACAGAATTTTCAACAAGAGTAAATCCCAGTTGATAAACAGCGGAGGCTTCACCCGAATAAGTGCCGGTCATAATAAATTTATCTTTGATATTATTTTGCCGCGCGAAGATTACGGTTTCATCATAAACGCTCAAGTAGCGAAGAGAGTCTGAGTTCGGAATGATAGTTGGCATGTTTCTGCCAAAGGGTTGGAGCACCGGGAAAATAATTTCCCCCGTTGAGGGAATAATTGTCAGTCCTGCTTTAAAATCGAATTTCCCATCATCTTTGGGTTGATCACTTTGGTCAACTATATCTAAGCCGAATGCATTCAAAAGACTAATGTTTTCAAAAATAGACTGAGGTTCTTGCCCCTCAAGAATATATTTGATATCAAATACAAACCCTTCTTTTTTAATATTTCTCCCGTTGATGGGATAAATATTTTTTAGGAGCAGGTTCCATGCTTTTGTGTTTTCCGGTAAAAGATTTTGCGGCTTAACTAATTTCAAAACAAGTCGTTGAGTAGTGTCACCTGTACTTTGATCAAAAAATTCTCCATAAAAAATATCATTATCTTCTCCATCAGCTCCCTCTCGCTGATAAGCAACCGCAATAATATCGTTATCCTGAATTTGTGATTTAAAGGTAAGTTGACCTGTATATTTGTTTAAGATATAATCTATTTCTTCAGTTAAAAGAATAAAACGACCTTGAGCTATCTCTCCTTTCTTAACCGCTAAATTCCGAATCTCGTTTGGATAAAGCTCATCCTTCGCATGTGGATCTAAATCAATTAATGCGGTAGCATTTCTTTCGGTCGGGTTGCTGATAGTCTGGTTGATAGATTTCCAAACCTCAATCTTCTTTACGAAGTATTGCATATTAATAATTGCAGGTGAGTTTGCATAATATTTATTAAATAAGTTATGCTGATCTTTATCTAACGTATCTGCGTAGGCTTCATCAATAAAATAATGGTTGCGGGAATAGTCATACGCGTGAATAGTAAAATCTTGAGTTGTGGTACCGCCGGAAACCGTCTTCTCTTTTATTTCACCTTTTTTCTGGCTGGCAAGTGTTGTAAGAGTGAGGGGACCCATTTTAAAAGTTGCTTTAATACCGAACAACGCTTCACTACCGCCAACAAGCGGAGAGGTTTGTAATGAAACGTTACCGGCTTCAACGCTTTGTACAATTTCATCTTCATAACCGGTGTACTTTATTTTTAACTGGTTCTCATATTCAAAAGTTCGTTCAGTGTTCCAGTCAGCGCTAATAGCAAGCTTATCGCCAATGGTACCGTTTACATTAATTTGAACCGTTTGTTTAAAATCGGGTTCATTTCTCGTATTGCCAAGGCGGGAAGCAGTAATTCCTTCCGTTGTTTCGTTTCGCCAAGCTCCATGAATATCAACCGCACCGCCAATACGCAAACTAATTTTCGGCGGACCAAAAATACTAAGCACACCAACGCTTGGGAGGGGAATTTCAAAATCCGTGATATCTTTTATTAAATCTCCCAACCCTCTTTTCGCGTCTTTCAAATCATACTTATAAGCGAGTTCATCCCATAATTCTTCCTGCCGCGTTTTTAAACGAAGTTCAACATATTCTTGAAGCGGAATCCTTAAGATGATTTTCGTTACCTGATCCCCAACTTTCTCTTTGATCTCAACAAATTCACCTGTAGAATCAATTTCGACAACCCGACGTTTAACCGCCTGGGACGGCTGCGCAAATAATTTCGCCGCCTTTTTATTGTACAAAGAAAGAGTTGGAGAATCTTTTCTTTTAAACTTAAACTGCTCAATTCTTGCTGTGGAATCACGCTGAAGTGAATCGAGCCTAATGGAATCTTTCCGGGCAAGTTCTGCTTTAAGTGCAAGCGTATCACTAAGCGCCGGCTTTTTCAAATTTGACAATGAATCCGTTTTAAGAGAATCTAAAACTTTGACAATAGTGTTAGTATCTATTATGGAATTGACACCGGGTAGAGCGAAATCTGTTCCGGGGTTTAGTTGAAGGGAGTCAGAAATTCTTTTTACTTCGTTGGAATCAATGGCAGCATTCGTAAAAGGGATTGAAAAATCGTTTTGGGGATCAAAGTTTTCGCTTGGAACTACACCTTCTGACTGATAATCTTGCCCTTTCTTTTTTTCATGAGATGAGTTCACCTTTTCAATTTGAAAAGAAGCATCAAACCATAATAAAGGATCAACCTTTGAAGACTGGCTGCCGGAGGAACCCATAAGAGAATAAAACAAAAAGATAACCGCACACCCGGCTGTTACTTGAAGTAATAGTTCAAATAGATGTACAAGAATTCGTTTAATAGGAAAACCTTTGAGCTATGAAAGTTTTTATAAAGAGTAAAAAATATTTCGATAATTCCTCTCAATTGTGTGTTGAAATATAAAGAATTCAGTGTTAAGCAAAAACAATCTTTTTCTGCATTTGAAATTAATAGAAACCTTCTGAATAAATTAAGGTAAAATTTTAGCACCGATAAAATAATCAATAGTTATCAGTTTTCAGTCTTCAGTTTTCAGAAATTCGATTACAGAATCCAATTAGTATTTATCGGATTAAATTCCTAATTCCTAACCTGGACAAGCCAGAACCAATTTATCACATTAGAATGATTGAATGGCTGTATGGTTGAATGAAAAACATCCATCCATTCATTTTCATTCAGTCATTCTTTCGCTTTATTTATCATGTTAATATTCTGCCAAATATTA
>MNVA01000230.1 GCA_001871325.1 Ignavibacteria bacterium CG1_02_37_35 | reverse complement strand
TAATACTGTAAGAAAAACTACAAAATGTTAGAATAACAAAAATCCCCAAAAGGTTGTCAAGCAAATATTTCCTTAAAAATGATTTCTAATTTATTGTCTATATCTTCTGTCAAGTCATTGTGAGATATGCCAATATTTTCTAATGCAAGTTTAAATCTCTTATATCCATTTTCACTTCTCATTTCAACCCAATTTATTCCCAAACTGTCGAGTTGATTTTTATTTTGTGTTGATAGTTTGTCGGCTACAAACACATTTGTTGCTCTTGCAATTACTGCATCTGCACTTTCGGGGTTTCCACCACCCATAAGTTTAACTTCACATAAATATTCTTTATCGTCTTTGAGCAAATAAAAATCAATTTCTCTATCAAAACCTTTTGCTTTGTCCTTAATAAACTTTGCTTTATAGTTTTCTTCGCTAACTGAATAAAGTTTACAAAGCGTTTTCATTAAAGGGTTTTCAACTCTTTTTCCTGCGGTGCTCCAAAGTCCCCCACGCAATTCGGCACGTTTTACTGCAAGTGTATTGATAACAATTAAACTTTCACTAACATTCAAGTCAACACTTACTCCGTTAAATTTAATTGTAATTGTTAATTCTAGTTCGTGTTCGCTTTCAACTAATTTTTTGATGCTTTCGTAAAGTACATCATAATGTTCATTTGCTGCATCAATAATGATTTCTTTAGTTGAAGAGTTGAACATATTGTGAATAGTCTTTTTGTTCAGCCCCGAATTAATTGCAATTTCCTTTGCTGGTAAATTTGGATTTAGGAATACCTTTTTATACCAATCAATTGAAATGTTCTCGTTTTTTAGCTTTGCATCAATTATCTTTTTGAAAAATTCAATTGCGAACTGCAAAAACTCAGCATTGATAAGCGTTACAACCTCTATCCTATAATCTTCACCCTTTAATAGTTTTCTGATAATATTTTTGGCTACTTGTTCTGTTAATGTCATTTTATTGTTTCTTTAAATTCTTTAAGTGTTAAAAATTTTGTTGGAAATTTATCAAACATTCCCGTTGATTTTTTTGATCGCATATACTTAAAATAGGTTTCGTCTTTTTCAGTTAATAAAAAATGCCTCCCTAAATTTTTTGCCGTTTTGCCCACTGTTCCACTACCACCGAATGGATCAAATACCAAGTCACCTTTGTATGAATAATATTGAATAACTCTTTTACAAAGTTCAACTGGAAAAACTGCAGAATGAATTTTATCAAAACACGGGTCAATTTTCCATACATTGGTTGTTTCGTACCCGTCTGCTACTTTGCTTTTTAAAATTGTGTCCCAGTCATACTGTTTAATATTCCAATCCAAAAGTTTTTCGGTGCTTTTTCGATAAACCATTAAATACTCAGTTACGCTGTTGGGTTTATAGCCCAACGGTTTTCTATGTTGCATAAACCCACCGATGCGGTTTTTTACACTTGCTTCAGGTTTAAGCCAAACAATATCATCAATAAATTCCCAGCCCATTTCCACCAAATAAGGATGAATGTCAAACGGAATAGGATAGCGTTTACTACTGTGAGACCGACTAATTCTGGCGATTATAATTGGAGAAGTATTTAGGATTAAAAATCGTCCTTCTTTTGTTATACGATAAACTTCTTTAAATACTTCTTCGAGAAATTCTAGGTAATTTTTATAACTCGGATAAATGGAATAATCTCTTGCGTTGTAATACGGTGGTGATGTGAAAGTTAGGTGTATGGATTCGTCTTGAAGTAATTTCATTGTTTCTACGGTATCTCCGTTAACAATTACATTTTTTAAATAATCATAACTTTCGCAGTGTGGCTGATTTGAAAGAGTTTTATGGGTAGCAAAGAACTCTTTGTAAATAACAGTCCTAACCATCTCGTTTTGATGATTAATTAACGGTTGCAAATGCTCGTCCACTTCTTTGTCGCCTTTGAAAACCAGCAACCCTCTAATTGCCTGGCAAACAACTTTTGGGTCTGCGTCATCGAGAATTTCAAAAAGTATTTGCTTCCCTTTTTTACTTCTCATTCTTCCAATTGATGAAACTGCCTCTCGTCTAACGGTTGTGTCAGTGTCTTTAATAGCACTTTCTTCAAGTGTACTTAGATATTCCTCATTATTGAGTTTACCAAAAGTTTTTATAGTCCAAAGTCTAACCGAAGCATTTTTATGTGTCAATAGATTGGGAAGAAAACTGCCATCAAAGTCCTTTGGCAGATGTCCAAGATTTTCAAGAATGAAAGTCAATGAACGACTGTCCTTAAAGTCTTTTACAAGTTGTCCGATAGCTCCGTTTCCGTTACTTTTTAGGTCTCTGATATATTCTTTGGTCAGCATTTAATTTTAAATAAAATTTATATACAAATTTATCATTATAATCGTCTAAATTTTTAGTCTATTGGCAAAAATAAAATTTCTTTCTTCAGTAAAGCGATCAAAGTGCATTATTTTTTGCTTTCTTCAGCGCTTGAAACATCTGTAGCAATTTCATCCTCAATAAAAATTAACTGCTCTGTTTTCTCAACGTGCTTTGCAATTATTTTGCTTCCTTCTTTGAAAGTGCCGCGCAATATTTCTTCAGCTAACGGGTCTTCTATGTACTGTTGGATGGCTCTCCGCAACGGACGCGCGCCGAATTTATGGTCAAATCCTTTTTCTGCAATAAATTCTTTTGCGGAATTTTCTAACATAATTTCCATTTTATTATCGTGAATGTTATTCAGCAAATCTTTTATTTCGATATCAATAATTTTAAGGATGTCTTCTTTTTCAAGACTTCTGAAAACAATAGTTTCATCAAGGCGATTGAGAAATTCAGGGTTGAACAATTTCTTCATCGCATCTTCTACAGTGTTTTTCATAGAAGAATATTGATTCTCCGCAACTGCCAAACTCGAAAATCCAAATGAACCGATTGATTTAATATCTCTCGCCCCAATATTCGATGTCATAATAATGATCGTATTTTTGAAATCCACTTTTCTACCCAAACTATCTGTTAATACTCCTTCATCCAACACCTGAAGAAGGATAGAAAAAATATCGGGATGAGCTTTTTCAATTTCATCAAACAGGACAACAGAATAAGGTTTGCGCCGAACTTTTTCCGTCAACTGTCCGCCTTCTTCGTAACCGACATACCCGGGAGGAGCGCCAACTAAGCGGGAGACTGCAAATTTTTCCATATACTCGCTCATATCAATTTTAATCAGTGCGCTTTCCGAATCGAATAAATATCTTGCAAGCACTTTACACAATTCTGTTTTCCCGACACCCGTCGGTCCAAGAAAAATAAAACTTCCTATCGGTCGTTTTGGATTTTTTAATCCGGCTCTGGCTCTGCGTATAGACTTTGTAAGTTTTGAAACTGCTTCATCTTGTCCGACGATCATTGCTTTGAGAGATTCTTCCATGTTGAGGAGTTTATCAGATTCCGTTTGGGCTACACGGTTAACGGGGATTCCTGTCATCATAGCGACAACAGTAGCAATATCTTCTTCGGAGACATCATAAACTATATCTTTAGTTTTTGCTTCCCATTCACGTTTTGCAACTTCCAGATCAGATTGAATACGGCGTTCGTTATCACGTAAACGGGCGGCTTCTTCATAATCTTGTTTTTTCACAACTAACGTTTTTTCGTGTCTAATTTTTGCAATTTCATCTTCAAGCGTAAGAATGGTTTGCGGTACTTCAAAATTCCCCATGTGCACTCGCGATCCGGCTTCATCAAGCACATCAATAGCTTTATCGGGTAAATGCCTGTCGGTGATATAGCGCTCACTTAGCTTCACAGCCGCCTCAATACCCGCATCGCTATATTTTACGTGATGATGTTCTTCATATTTAAATTTTATATTAAAAAGTATTTGAACGGTTTCATCAACGCTCGGAGGTTCAACCATAATTTTTTGAAAACGCCGGTCGAGCGCTCCATCTGTCTCTATATATTTTCTATATTCATCTAATGTTGTAGCGCCGATGCACTGGATATCACCCCGCGAAAGAGCAGGTTTAAACATATTCGAAGCGTCAAGAGATCCTGATGCTCCTCCAGCACCGACAATCGTATGTAATTCATCAATAAAAAGAATTACTTCTTTAGCTTTTTCAAGCTCGTTCATCAACGCTTTCATTCTTTCTTCAAACTGCCCGCGGTATTTCGTACCGGCAACTAAACCGGCTAAATCTAAAGTTACCACCCTTTTATCCTGCAGAATTCTCGGAACTTTTTTCTGCACAATACGCAAGGCAAGTCCTTCTGCAATTGCAGTTTTACCAACGCCCGGTTCACCGATTAAAACCGGATTATTCTTTTTTCTTCTACTTAATATTTGAGCAACACGTTCGATTTCTTTTTCTCTTCCTACAACCGGGTCTAACTTATCTTCGTTAGCAAGTTTTGTTAAATCCCTTCCAAAATTATCAAGCACGGGAGTTTTTGTTTTTTCAATTTTTTTGTCGGCAAATTGAGGAGCCCCTTTATATGGTTCCCTCGATTCCTTTGAAGAGAGCATTTCATTTAATTCCGCGCGGGTAATATCATAGGTAATATTGAACTGATGGAGTATTTGTGTAGCAATATTTTCTTCATCACGCAGAAGAGAAAGAAGCAAATGCTCTGTTCCGATAACATCTGCTTTATAAATTTTTGCTTCGATTTGTGTGATTTTTAAAACTTTTTCGGCTTGTTTTGTTAAGGGAATATTTCCAATTGTCAGCGTTCCGCCGGAAGTCCGAACTGTATCTTCAACTGATTTTTTTAACCGGACTAAATCACAGTCGAGGCTTCGTAAAATACGCACAGCAACACCCTGCCCTTCGCGGATCAAGCCGAGGAGCAAATGTTCTGTCCCAATGTAATCATGCCCAAGACGAAGCGCTTCTTCGCGGCTTAACCGGATTACATCTTGAAGTCTATCTGAAAAATTTCCGTCCATCTTTTTAGTTTCCTTGTTTTAGGTTGCAACAATTTTAATTCTCAAATTGTTTCGTTCCCAATATATTAATTGATTACTCTTCAATCAAGTTAGAAATAGTGCGATTAAGCGAATTTTCAAGACTTCTCTTGAAAAACAGTTAAAATTATTGTAAATAGGAGAAAGAAAAAAATATATTTAGGAGTAAATATGGAAGCATTAGCAGGCTTATCAGTAATTCTTATTGTTGTAGCTTTAATCATTATTTTCGTCATTCTCTATTTCGTACCGATCGGTTTATTTGTAACGGCGTACTTTTCAGGTGTTAAGGTAAGAATATTTAAAGATTTAGTCGGAATGCGTTTGCGTAAAGTTCCGCCGCACGTAATTGTTCGGGCAATGATCACTGCAACAAAAGCCGGTATCATGCTGGATGTCGGTAAATTGGAAGCTCATTATCTTGCCGGTGGAAATGTAGATAGAGTAATTAACGCACTTATCTCCGCAGATAAAGCAAATCTTGGTCTATCCTTCGAACGTGCAACGGCAATTGATTTGGCTGGTCGTGATGTTTTGGAAGCGGTAAAAATGTCAGTTCTTCCAAAAGTAATTGAAACTCCGCTTGTTGCCGCAATGGCAAAAAACGGTATTCAGCTCAAAGCAATTGCGCGAATTACCATTCGTACAAACATTGACAGGCTTGTCGGCGGCGCTACCGAAGCGACTATCTTGGCTAGAGTTGGTGAAGGAATTGTTTCAACTATCGGTTCATCCGATACCCATAAACATGTTTTAGAAAATCCCGATTCGATTTCTAAAGTTGTTTTAGCCAAGGGACTTGATGCCGGTACAGCATTTGAAATTCTTTCCATTGATATTGCCGATGTTGATGTTGGCGAAAACATTGGTGCCAAATTGCAGACCGATCAAGCTCAAGCTGATTTACAAATTGCGCGTGCAAGAGCAGAAGAGCGAAGAGCCGCCGCTGTTGCGCTCGAACAAGAAATGGTCGCCGAAGTTGCCAAGCAAAGAGCGCGCGTAACTGAAGCCGAAGCTGAAATTCCAAAAGCTATTGCAGAAGCATTCCGCAGCGGCAGATTGGGAATTATGGATTATTATAATTTGAAAAATGTTATGGCTGATACGCAGATGCGCGAATCAATTGCAAAACCGGAAGAGAAAAAAGGATAATGTAAATGGATAATTTAATCAACATTCTTGTTGCTGCGATTATTATTTATAGTTTTCTTGCGCCTCTCTTTAAAAAGAAAAAAGGAGATGCTGACGCGTCTCCTCAAAGCGGAAGAAGTCCTTACAATCAACCTGCCAAAACGAAACCATCATACCAAAACAGGGATTTGGATATTTTCACAGAGATTGAGGAGATGATGAATCGCGGGAAAATTCCTCCGGTTGAACATCTTCCAACAAGTGAAGATGTTGACTCAGGATATTCCGATGAACATCATTCCGCACCAATTGAACATCGGGCAACACCAACTGAAGATCGGGTTGGCAATTTGGAAAAGAAGGTTAATTACGATTATCGAAAATTTAAAATATCCGAAAAAGATAGACTTAGTTTGGAACGAGATTTAGAGAAACAATTTACTTCGCAAAGAAAGGTTTACTCTCATCCAACTTTTGAACGGGTAAGAAATTCCTTTCGTAATAAAGCAGACTTTCGTAACGGTTTTATTATTTCAGAAATTTTAGGAAAACCTAAAGCTCTGAGCAGATGATCCAGAAAAAATATCAGCTTAAAAGAATTAACGAGACGGGCTTACTTCTAAAAAAAAATGATGAAGCCCTTTTTGTTATTGATTATAAAAAAGAATTAAACGCCGCTCAATACGAAGCTGCCAGCGCCGTTGAAGGCGCTTATTTAATTATTGCCGGAGCCGGTTCGGGAAAAACACGAACACTTGTTTATCGGGTTGCACGGCTTATCGAGCTTGGTTATCAGCCGCAGTCAATCTTACTGCTTACCTTTACGCGCAAAGCCGCAAACGAAATGATGAACCGTGCATCGCTGCTGCTTGATAACCGCTGCTCAAAAATTAACGGCGGAACGTTCCATTCATTCGCCAATTCGATTTTACGCAAGTATGCTAAAGTTATCGGTTTCGCATCTGCTTTCACTATTCTCGATCAAGGCGACAGCCAGGATGTTATTAATCTCATTAGAAGTCAATCGGGATTTGCGAAAAAAGAAAAACGCTTTCCCAACAAGCAAACGCTGAATAAAGTGTTAAGTTTCTCCGTCAACACCGGGAAAAAAGTTGAAGAAATTCTTCTTGATGATTATCCTCATTTTTATGAATTCACGGACGATTTTCTCGCAGTTCAAAAAGTTTACGACAGCTATAAAAAGAAAAATAATCTGCTTGACTATGACGACCTTTTAGTTTACTTGCGCGATTTTCTTCTCAGCCTCTCCCCTACTGCAAAAACATTACTGCAATCATTTAACTTTGTGATGGTGGACGAATACCAGGATACCAACAAACTCCAGGCAGAAGTTGTTAAGGCATTAACGCAATTGAAGCAAAACATTATGGTTGTGGGAGATGATTCGCAATCTATTTATGCGTTCCGCGGAGCAAATTTTAAAAACATAATGGATTTCCCGAATCTCTATAACAATGTTAAATTAATAAAGCTCGAAGAAAATTACCGCAGCACACCTGAAGTATTAAATTTTGCAAATAAAATTGTTGAAGAAGCAGTAGAAAAATATCCCAAAGTACTTTTCACGCAAAAACTTCCGGGAGTTCTTCCCGCAATCGTGGCAACGCAAAACGTAAATCTTCAATCCAAATTTATTGTTGATAAAATTCTTGATCTGCGTGAAGAAGGAATTCCTTTAAGTGACATTGCCGTGCTGTTTCGCTCGTCTTATTCTTCTTTTGATTTGGAAATAGAACTTACAAAAGCGAACCTTCCCTTTGTAAAATACGGCGGGATGAAGTTCGTTGAAACCGCACACATCAAGGATGTGCTGGCTTTTCTCCGGATCAGTCTGAACCCGAAAGATGTGGTAAGCTGGTACAGAGTTTTACTTTTGCACGAAGGAGTTGGACCAAAAACAGCGGAAAGAATTTTAGAAGAATTAGCAACCGGCACACTTCAAACCATCCAAGACCCGCAGCTCATTTCAAAAACTAAATTGACTGAAAAAGTTATTCATTTGCTTCGTTTGCTTTTCCGGCTGAACACCAACAAAGCAACGCCGACCGAAAAAGCAAAAGAGGTGATTGAATATTATCAGCCAATATTTATTAGCAAATACGACGACTACAACAAGCGGAAAAAAGACCTCGATATTTTTCTGAATATTACGGAAAAATACCGCTCGATGGAAAGTCTGCTTTCAGATATGGCAATTGAACCGCCGATTGACAGTGCCGTTGATCTTGAAGAAACAACTAAAGAAGATGAGTTCGTTACGCTTTCAACTATTCATTCCGCTAAAGGACTTGAGTGGCATTCGGTATTTATCATTCACGCCATTGACGGCTTCTTCCCTTCATATCGTTCAATTGATAAATTGGAAACTTTGGAGGAAGAACGCCGCTTAATGTACGTTGCCGTTACCCGCGCAAAGCAAAATCTTTTTATTTCTTACCCGATGAATATTTACGATAGAGAATCCGGTACAACGTTATCAATGCCGTCACGCTTTATTGCAGAGATTTCCGAAAAACTGGCAGAAGGCTGGCTGCTGGAAGAATAAGTATCATTTCGCAGCAAGCTGTGAGTACTAAGTGGAAAGTATAAAATGAAGAGAAAAATTCAGGGGAAGAAAAGTATTTTGATTTTAAAAACAAAGATTTAGATGACAACACCATAAATGCGGTATCATTTGAAGAATGAATTATGCCTATATTTAGTCATCAAATATGTTGGAATTAATAAAACTCTGAGAGTGCTTTATGGGCAAAGTAATTGCCATTGCTGTTCCAAAAGGAGGGGTTGGGAAAACCACCTCTGCCATTAATCTGGCGGCAAGTTTCGCTGTTGCTGAGAAAAAGACTTTGCTCATTGATTTTGATGCTTCCGGAGCTTGTTCTCTTGCTCTTGGTTTTACTCCAGACAAAATAAGAGGAGATATTTTTGATGTGTTCAGCTATGCGAAACCAATAGATAAGGTTATCCATAAAACTGATATCCCTTTTTTAGATTTTATTCCCGCTTTAGTTCCCACTTATCAATCAGAACAACGCCTTGAAAAACTTTCCTCCAACATTATGTTTATCGCAAACGTGATAAGAACACAGGCAGAGGCTTATGATTTTATTATCATTGACTGTCCGCCATATTTAAAGGGAATGACAACCAATGCAATGGCGGTTTCCGATTCTCTTTTGATCCCTATTCGTGCGGAAAATTTTTCCCTTGATGCTTTGCGAAAGATACTACGGCACGTAGAATTTGTTAAACGCACCTATAATCATCGTCTAAAAATTGAAGGAATATTTTTCACCATGTTCGAGCCGCACACGAAAGTTTCCCAATTAGCAATTGATGATTTATCGGAAAATTTTAACGGTTATCTTCTCAAAACGATGATCCCTAAAAATGTAACAATTTCAGAATCCGCATTTAAAGGAATTCCCGCCGTATTATATAAAGCGGTTTCAAAAGGTTCGCAAGCTTATTTAAATTTAGCGATAGAAATAATGAACAAAAATTAGGAGAAATCCTTTCTCCTCAATTGATTGAACCAACGAAGTTGCTTATATTTAACCCGTTCTTTTTATTAATTAAAGCAAACAATTTGATTCATGCCGAAGTGGCGGAATTGGTAGATAAACTGGACTCATAAATCCAGTTTACCAACCGTTAGATTGGTATGGCTTAGGTGATATTTGGTAATGTTCATATTCTGAAAATTGTTTTTTTAATTGCCGAAGTGGCGGAATTGGTAGACGCGCTGGACTCAAAATCCAGTATGGCTTAAACCATGTGCCGGTTCGAGTCCGGCCTTCGGTACAAAAAAGTCAAGCAAGTAGCTTGACTTTTTTTATTAAACATAAAACAAAATAATGTTTGGTCAGTTATTTTTATAGCCCCGTTTACGCACCGTAAGTGAACCTTCGGTATAAAAAGTTGAACAATTCGTTCAGCTTTTTTTATTTTGATCGAGTGAGTTCAAAAATACATTAACTTTTTCAATTAAAACTGGAATAAACGTATTCATATTTTTTTCGCGGATGCGAATACCTGAAGCGTTTCTATGTCCCCCTCCGCCAAACTCAGCGGCAATTTTCTGTACACTGATCTCTCCTTTCGATCGAAGACTGACTTTGAATCCTTCATTTAATTCTAAAAATTTTAAAGCAACCTGCACGGTATCAATGGTCAAACAAAGATTTACAAATCCATCTGTATCGGCTTCATCAGCGCCGCTTTTTTTCATAGCTTCATTACTTATAGTCATTACGGCAATTTCGTTTTTATCGCCATATAATTTTAACGACTGAAGCGCGTCTCCGAGCAATTTAACTTTCCCGATGCGGCTTGTGTTATAAATATTTGTGTAAACATCATTCGGTTTTACTCCGGCATTGAGTAAGTCGGCAGCAATGTAATGAATATCCGCAGTAGTTCTATCAAAGCGGAAAGAACCTGTGTCGGTCATGATGGCGGCGTACAAAGGTTCGGCAATGGAGAGATCAATTTCTACAAGCGATGTCGCTTTAATAAAATTATAAATAATTTGTCCGGTTGCAGCAAAAGAAGTTTCTGAAAATAAATAATCAGTAAACTCTTCCGGATCTTCATGATGATCAATGCATATCTTTAATTTCGCACTTTGGCGAAAAAGATTTTCCAAACGTACCATCCGCTGTCCACGGTTAAAATCCAAAGCGATAAGCACATCAACTTGATTGAATATATCGTTATGCTTCTCTTCATCAAAATATTGAATAACGTTTGCGGCATCCATAAATTCAAGATAATAGGGAGTTTTGCTTGTATTAATAATGTGAATCTCTTTCCCAAGCTTTTTTAGTAAAAAATAAAAAGCCATCTCAGAGCCTATTGCGTCGGCATCCGGGTTAACATGCGTTGTAAGGAGAAATGAGTTATTCTCTTGAATGATTTGTTTTAATAATTTGTAATTCATAGGGCAACAGTTTCAAGAATAAAGTATAAAGTATAAAGTAAAAAGTTGAAAGTAAAAAGTAAAAAGTTAAATGTAAAAGGAACAAAGTTCAGATATTTGGTCATTAGTCAGTTGTCATTATTATTAACTAAAGTTACGCAAGAGTTGAATTTTACGAATTTTTCTTAGTGAAACATGGTGACTTGGTGCTTTTGTGGCTCAATTTCTTTTATTTTTTGTTGCCGCTAAGTCACAATGACACTACGTTTTTCCCAAGACCCTGCTTGAGAAAAAAAAGCTAAAGGAAAAAACAAATAATGAATATCGAACAAGGAATTTCGAATGATGAAGTTGTAAGACAATCTGCATTCACTTCGATATTTTATTATCGTTAACATGTTAGCAATAGTGATTCTCTAAGTGCCTAAGAAGTCACAAAGTGCGTAACTTCAATTATTAATTCATTCTTAAAACCAATGACGATTGACCATTGACTAATGACCAAAATAAAAAAAGGGTCCGATGCGCTATTGGCAAACATCAAACCCTGTTTAAGATTTATTTTTCTTTAATTTGAATAGCGAATAGAGAACAACGAACAAAGAGTAATGAAGTTTTTTTCACTTCTAAATTCTGCGTCCCTTGTTCGCTATTCATTATTTGGTGTTCCGATTTATACGGATCATCCAATATTTACGCGACTTCCCATGTGTTACCACTGCGGAAAAGTTTTGCTAAATCTCCTTTCCCTTTCATTTTGGTAACTTCATCTAACTGTGCAAACAAATCGCCGTCATAGGTTGATTTTTGAATTTGCCTAAATACTCCAATTGGAGCAGGGAAATCTTTCAAGTCAGAGAAATGCGCGAGCACAAAACTTCTGCCCGGATTAGAATCAAATTCATCATGGACCCAAAGATCACTCACTGAATATTCTCCTTTTGTGAGATCAACAATAATTGGATTCATCCCATCCAAACGAATTCCTTTATCGTTATTCTTTCCAAAGATCAAAGGTTTTCCATGTTCGAGCACAACAACATGATCTGGTTTTGTTTCTTTATTTGTCAGAGGTTCATAAGCTCCATCATTAAAGATATTACAATTTTGATAGATCTCGATAAACGCTAATCCATGATGAGCTGCAGCACGAAGCATCATTGCCTGCAAATGTTTTGGATCTCTATCTATAGAACGGGCAACAAATGTAGCTCCTGAGGCAACCGCCATATTCACCGGGAGAAAAGGAAAATCAATGCTTCCGTATGGAGAACTTTTCGTCTTCTTTCCTTTTTCAGAAGTTGGTGAGTACTGTCCTTTCGTTAAACCATAAATTCTATTATTGAAAAGAATTACTTTCATATCAATATTTCTTCGGCAAGCATGAATAAAATGATTTCCACCAATGCTTAACAGATCACCGTCTCCGGCAGCAACCCAAACTGAAAGATCAGGATTTGCAAGTTTAACTCCGGTTGCAATAGCCGGGGCTCTGCCATGGATGCTGTGAAAGCCGTAAGTATCCATATAGTAAGGGAAACGGCTTGAACACCCGATGCCTGAAACCCAAACAAATTTTTCTCTCGGAATCCCTAATTCTGGAGAAATACGTTGTGCCTGAGCGAGTATTGAGTAGTCTCCGCAACCCGGACACCAGCGCACATCTTGATTAGTAGCAAAATCTTTTGCGGTTAATTTTACATTTTCAGTTTTTTCCATAACTTCCTTAGTTGACATTATTACCTCCAAGGATTGAGATAACTTTATTTTCAATTTCTGATGATTTAAAAGGTGATCCTTGCACTTTATTTAATTGAATTACCTCCCGTAAAAATTCCATTTTTAACATCTTAGAAAGTTGACCGAGATTTCTTTCAGGAACTAAGATTTGTTTATACTTACTCAAAACTTCTTCTGTATTCTTAGGGAAAGGATTTAAATATTTGAAATGAACCTGAGCAACTTTGAATCCTTTTCTTCGAAGATTTGAAACAGCTTCTGACACCGATCCATAAGTTCCTCCCCAAGCAGCGATGAGTAAATCAGCATCTTTATCTCCCAAAACTTCAAGGTTCGGGATGTCGTCTTGAATTTTCTTCACTTTTGCATCACGCATGCGAATCATGAACTCATGATTCTCAGGAATATAAGATACCGTTCCATAGATATGTGCTTTTTCCAATCCGCCGATACGATGTTCTAATCCGGGAGTTCCGGGAATTGCCCAGGGGCGGGAAAGGTTATCATCTCTTAAATAGGGTTGATAAGTCTCTTTATCTTTCCAATAGTTCACCGGAATTTCAGGAAGCGAATCTACATCCGGAATTTTCCATGGCTCGGAACCATTGGCTAAATATCCTTCGGTAAGAAGAAAGACCGGAGTCATATATTTTATAGCGATCCGGCAGGCTTCAAATGCCATCGTAAAACAATCTGAAGGAGTTGAAGCAGCAACAATAGGAACCGGGGACTCACCATTTCTTCCAAACATTGCTTGAAGCAAATCTGACTGTTCTGTTTTAGTCGGTAAGCCTGTGCTTGGTCCACCACGCTGCACATCAACGATGACCAGAGGAAGTTCCGTCATTACCGCAAGACCGATAGCTTCAGTTTTAAGCGCTAAGCCTGGACCGCTAGTAGTTGTAATTGCAAGATTACCGGCAAATGAAGCGCCGATTGCAGAAGAAACTCCGGCAATTTCATCTTCAGCTTGAAAAGTTTTAACACCATAATTTTTAAATTTAGAAAGTTCATGCAGAATTTCTGTCGCGGGAGTAATCGGATAAGAACCGAGAAATAAAGGGATTCCCGCTTTATGTGAAGCAGCCACAAATCCGATTGCCGTAGCTTCGTTTCCTGAAATACTTCTGTATGTACCTTTTTCTAATTTTGCCGGATTGACATGATACCTGGTGGTGAAAACCTCTGTATTTTCTCCATAATAGTAACCGGCGGTTAAAGCTTTTTTATTCGCCTCAAGATAAACCGGTTTCGATCCGAATTTTTGTTCAAGCCATACGCTCGTTGGCTCCAAGGGGCGATCAAACAGCCAGTACATTAAACCTAATGCAAAAAAGTTTTTTGTCCGCTCAATATCTTTCATTGATAATTGTAAACCTTCTAAAGCTGCGGCTGTTTGTTTTGAAAGAGGAACTAAAATAACATTAAACCCTGCAAGAGAATTATCCTCTAGCGGATTAACATCATAATGTGCTAATTTTAAATTCTTTGAATCGAAAGCATTCTCATTAACAACTATGGTAGCGCCAGGTTTTAAATCTTTTAAATTAACTTTTAGCGCCGCGGGATTCATTGCGACTAAAACATCAGGGCTATCACCGGGTGTCTGGATCTCTAAACTACTAAAATGTAATTGAAACCCGCTCACACCATAAAGGGTTCCGGCAGGTGCGCGAATTTCTGCAGGATAATCGGGAAGCGTGTTTAGATCATTCCCAAACAACGCTGTAGTATTAGAAAACTGTGAACCTGTAAGCTGCATACCATCACCTGAATCTCCTGCAAATCGGATGGTAACATCTTCAAGAACTTGAACTTCAAAATCTTTTGCCATTATTCTTTACTCGTACTAATTATTAAAAATTTTTTGTACCCAAATTTATCAAAATCTCCGACGTTAAAAAAGGATTGGCTTAAAGATTAGAAAAAAATCTTTATTTGTTAACACGTGATGATGGGAGTCATGATCATAATTCTAATCGGATTAAAAAATTGTGTGAGATTACGATTATGAGCAAGAATCAGGATTCTATGTGAAGATAACTTTGTAAGATTGCCACCGATAAGAAACACATGGAAGAAGATGTGTACTTTGTGTCATAATTCCTGTTCTTCTGAAGGTAATGTGAAGACAAATTTACTTCCCTTTTCCAATTCGCTTTCAACCCAAATACTGCCTCCGTGTTTTTCGACAAATTCTTTGCACAATCCCAACCCTAAGCCGGTTCCTTTTTCTCCTCCGGTCCCCTTCTTTGAACGTATTACATTAATATTGAATATATTAGCTTTTGTAAATTCATCCATCCCTATTCCATCATCTTGTACTGAAATGCAGAGTTTATGATCTTCTTTGTTAGAGGAGACCTCAATTTGTCCCCCAGTATTACAATATTTAATAGCGTTATTCAAAAGGTTACGAAGGATTATTTCCACCATAGCCTGATCTGCAAAAGCAACAGCGCTATTATCATTTGTGTTGAGTAATTTAATCTCTTTTTTATTCGCTTGAGAAATAACAAAGTTAATTATTTTGTCGGTTACCTGTGCAATATTAACTTTATCCGGGTTAAAACTAATTCTACCGGAATGTGCCGCTGAAAGATTTAACAGATTCTCCACTAACTCATGCGTCTTAATTGCAGTTTCTTCAAGTCCGTTGATAAATCCCAATCTTTCTTCATCCGATAAATCATAGTAGTCTTCTTTTAAGATGGTTCCGAAATTTATTAAGGTATTAAAAGGGCTTCTCAGGTCATGCGCTATTATGGAAAATAATTTTTCCTTTGCCTCATTTAATTCAAGAAGTTCAACATTTTTCAGATTGATTTCTTTGCTTTGTCCTTCAATTAAAAAGTTTTTTTCTTGAAGAAGAAGGTTCACCTTTTTGCTTTTGCTGTGCAGTCTGTAAAGAATAAGCGCTACAATAATTAAAATAAAAATTGCAATAACCGTTACCCGCAGATAGATTATTTGCATTTCATTTTGATACTTCTGAGCCTGCAAACTCCGTTGGTATTTTTCATATTCGGATTTGTTCTTCAGGTCTAAAAGTCTTTTTTGCATCCCCTCATTTTCAATTTGTCTGCTATAATTATTATGCTGCTTGAGCGCAGAAAACGCCTTGTCTAATTCCCATGTTCTCTCATAAATCTCGCTTAAGCTTTCATACGAATCAATAAGAATTAACTTTAGCGTTGATTTTTCAGCTATTTCCACACTCTTTTCAAAATATTTTTTTGCTGCCGGTAAGTCGTTTTCCAATAAAAATATTTTGCCCAGGAATTTGTATGCTTGAGCTATCCTCATTGGAATATTTTGTTTTAATGAAAGGTCGAGCATTTGAAAAAAGTAAGTTTTGGAGGTAGTCAAATCCTTCAAATCAAAATAATAATTGCCAATCCCTTGAAGAGCCAAAGCCTGCCCATCGGCAAAGTTCCCCGCTTTGTAAGACTCTAAAGATTTCTCTAGATAAATAATGGAAGAATCATTGTTGAGAAGACTAAATGCCGCTCCCAAACAGCTATAGACATATCCGATGTTTTGTGATTGTTTTGAGCTAAGAGCGTAGGGCAAACTTTCTCTATAATACTCAATTGCTTTTTCATTTTGAGTGGTTTCTTTATAAACTAAACCAATATTGCAGAGACAAATAGCAATTCCGCCATTATTACCGATTTCTCGATTCAATTCCAATGAATGAAGATAGGCATCGAGGGCTTTATCATATAATGTCCAATTGAAAAAAACTGTTCCCAAGTTATTGTAGGTTGTTGCACGGAACTCTTTACTCGGAAGTTTATTCCTAATTTTCAAAGCTTTTTCGAAGTAAAAAACGGCGTTATCATAATCGGAGATCTGCCAATAAATATAACCGATGAAGTTGAGCGCAGTACCCAAACCTACAGAGTCGTTTGACTTAGTTCGAACTTCTACTGCTTGCTTTAATGCAGCAAGCGCTTCGTCCCTTTTCTTTAACTTGCTGTAAGTACTCCCGATAGAATAATATGTATCTCCTAATTCATTAAGTTCATTTGCCTGTTTGCTGACATTAACTGCTTTATAAAATTCATCAAAAGCTTTGTCATACTCCTCTTTTAAAGAAAAATATCTTCCTTTCATCGTGAGAGCTTTGGCTATACCTCTTTTATAATTTATTTGCTTTGAAATTTTGTAGAGTGAATCGCTTAATTGAAAATATGCCGTTGCAGTGACGGGAGTTTTTTCAATTTCACTAAGAAATGTTTCAGCGTTTTTTTTCTGATCAAGGGTCTTTACTTTTTCGCAACCTATGAATGGTATGATCAATAAAAATAAAGTGAAATGAATCACGTAAAATTCATTTGAATTCCTTATTACCGATTTATAATAAATTAGAAAATAATCAGTACATCGTTGCATTATGATATTTAATAATTTGACCATAGACTAACTTAATCAAACTGGAAGAAATATTCATGGAAAACTATTAAAAATATTAAAAGTTACTCCCCCATCACTTTAACGATCAATCTTTTTCTTCTATGCCCATCAAACTCGGCATAATAAATTTGCTGCCACGGTCCAAAATCGAGTTTGCCATTTGTAACAGGAACAATAACTTCGTGATGAACCAATAAACTCTTTAAGTGGGCGTCGCCGTTATCTTCCCCTGTTCTATGATGCAGATAATTTTGATTAAAGGGTGCAAGTTTTTCAAGCCATGCATCAATATCTTGAATAAGTCCATTCTCGGCATCATTCACATAAACACCCGCGGTAATGTGCATTGCAGAAACGAGAATCATTCCCTCTTTAATTCCACTTTTGTGTAAAATAGTTTCAACATCACTTGTAATGTTGATGTATTCACGTTTCTTTTTTGTGTTGAACCATAGGTACTCGGTATAAGTTTTCATATTTCTGCTTATGCTGTTCTAAATTTCAATAAAAATGCCTTGATAAATTTATTCAAATCTCCGTTCATTACTCCTTGCGTATCGGAAGTTTCAACATCCGTCCGGTGATCTTTTACCATATTATAGGGATGAAAAACATAGGAACGGATTTGACTTCCCCATTCTATTTTCATTTTTGTTTTTTCAATTTCATCCAACGCATCTTCTTGTTTCTCAACTTCTTTTTGATAGAGTTTTGATTTAAGAAGTTTCATTGCATTCATTTTATTTTGTGTTTGCGAACGTTCGCTTTGACAAGCCGCAACCGTATTGGTCGGAATGTGTGTGACCCGCACAGCGGTTTCAACTTTGTTTACGTTTTGTCCTCCTTTACCTCCGGAACGGTATGTATCTATTCGTAAATCGGCTGGATTAATTTCTATTTCAATCGTGTCATCAATTTCAGGAATAACGAATACGGAGGCGAAAGAAGTATGTCTCCTTTTGTTAGCATCAAAGGGAGAAATGCGAACTAAACGATGAACGCCGTTTTCAGCTTTGAGATACCCATAAGCATATTGTCCGGTAACTTCAATCGTTGCGCTTTTAATCCCGGCGCCGTCACCGTCGAGAATATCAAGTAAGGTCATTTTAAAATTGTTTTGTTCACCGTACCGAAAATACATCCGCATCAGCATATCAGCCCAGTCCTGCGCTTCTGTACCTCCTGCGCCTGAATGAATAGTCATGATACAATTTTTATTGTCATCTTTTCCGCTAAGCATACTTTTGAATTCAACTTCATCAATTGCGTTTAGCAATTCATTCAATTCTTTTTGAATATCGGAAGCGAAAGAATCATCTTCTTCAGCGGCAGCAAGCTCAATTAGATCATTTAAGTTGATTGCTTTAGTTTCAAGATTATTCCAGAGATCAAACCAGTCTTGTAAAATTTTTAATTGCTGTAAAATTTTTTGGGCATTTTTCTGATCATCCCAAAAGTTTTTTCCTTCAGTCTTCGCTTTTAATTCCGATATAACGATTCCATTTTGATCTAAGTCAAAGATAACCTCGTAACTTATCAATCCGTTTTCTGTAGTCAGTTAAAGTTTTTAGTTCATCGTTGTACATATAATTCTCCAATTTAATTTTTTTTATCGTATTTATAACTTATCACACTAAAGTCAGTTTAAAAACTTTTATGAGAAGCACACAGATTCATCTGTGGGATATTTAGCAGACGCATAGTTTTCAAACCGATTCATCGGTTTACAATTTGGAATCCATATTTTTGTTAATG
Organism: Ignavibacteria bacterium CG1_02_37_35; assembly: GCA_001871325.1. Taxonomy (GTDB): domain Bacteria; phylum Bacteroidota; class Ignavibacteria; order Ignavibacteriales; family Ignavibacteriaceae; genus UBA1563. The sequence continues at coordinate 456 of MNVA01000230.1, read as the reverse complement.
AGTGCGGCAATTACTTCCTCTTTTCTAAACTGTTGAAACGGTTGTTAAATTTATTACCTAAAATTCTAAAACAAAAATCAGGAAAAGCGGTGTTTGTTTGTTTTTGGATTGATAAAAATAAAAAATCAACAAACAAACACCACTTTTCTGATGAATAAAATAAGTAAAAATCCGTTACAAAACACAAAACGTTAAGCGCTCTTTTACAGGAACAAAACTGACAAAATATGCCGGGTTATCGCCCATCATGAATTTTATCAACAAATTGAATATCGGAGAAGAATTCAACGAACTGTTCCCAACAGAAAAAACAAATGCGGATAAAAAAGGGGCAAAGAGCTATCATCCGTTATTAGCATTTGTAAGTTCACCCTATGGAATAATGTAGTAAATGTTTTTGTGTTAATTTCTCTTTTTATTCCATAGGGTAAACTAAAAATCATTGTCAACAATAGA
>MNVA01000005.1 GCA_001871325.1 Ignavibacteria bacterium CG1_02_37_35 | reverse complement strand
AAATATAGCGCCTATGAAAAAAGCAGCGAAGACATTAAAACATTATAAGCAAGGAATAATCAACATTATAAAATACAATCTCAATAATGCAAGAGCAGAGCGTTTTAATGGTGCGATACAAAAGCTAAACAGAGTTGCTCAAGGTTACAGAAATTTTGATAATCTGAGGATTGCTATTCTCTTTTTTAACGGCAAACTCAACCTATTTTCACACTATTAACGGTAGAACCAAAAGTATTAAATCGGAAATTGTTTCCACATGATTTATTTGAAATTATTTCGATCTCACCGTTGCATTGTTCAAAATAATTATATTCGACGGTGGTGAAAGAATCATACAGCGACCAATCGCTGGTACCGATGCGAATTGTTTCTGCTCCGTTCCCCGGGAAAACCGGTCTATACCCAAAGTAGTTACTATCAATTTGATGGTAGTTCGGCTTGGTAGAAAGCCAGACGACGAGACTTGTCCCAATATTCGTTTTACCTTTAAGATAACAATGGTCAACCCTGTTGTGCGTTCCGTAAAGAGAAATCCATTTATAATCGGTCATGCCGTTAGATGGATTATAATCAATGATAGAAGTATTCGTTAACCTGCAATAATTACTCTCTAAAGAACCATTTTTAAAATCAATAACCCCGCCCGCGGGGCTATAGCCATTTTTGAAAATTAAACCGCTAACAACCAAAAAGTCCCCTGCAATTCTTAAAGAAGATGTTCCGGTGAGAAAAACTTCACCTTCAACTTCAGCGAGTAAATAAATATATTTCTCCGCAGTACCATTTTTCTGAAAAACTATTTTTTGATCCAGCCATGTTCCCTTCTTCATTAGAATCGTGTCACCAGGCTGTACTAAAGATAAAGCAGATGTTATTTCCGAGGCTGAAGATGTAGAAAACTTAGCCGCTATTATATTTGAGATACAGAATAACGGAACAAAGAGAAATCGAAAACTATAATGACAGATTAGTGATTTTAACATTTTTTGAATCTGATAAATTAAAAAACCGGACGTCTGTTTCAACGCCCGGCCACACAAGGAACAATTAACTATTTAACTAGGGACATTTTTTTTGTTTGAGAATAGCCGTTCGCTTGAATCTGATAATAATAAATTCCGCTCGTCAACTTGCCTGCATCGAAATTAACATGATAACTTCCGGCATCAAGAAATTCATCTACCAAAATCTCAATCGTTTGCCCAAGAGCGTTATAGATACTCAATCTTACTATACCGGAAAGCGGAACAGAAAAATTGATCTTCGTTGAAGGGTTGAAGGGATTGGGATAATTTTGATCGAGCATAAAGAATGAAGGAATTCCATTTTCTTTTTCTACTGCATGAACTAATCCGCTCAAACTGTTCTCCGTAGTTCCCGAGACGCGCGCAAGAGCTAAATAAATTATCTGCCCATCAGTAAGAGTGATGCCAGGACTAAGCATATCTCCGCCCACCCGGCTCGTATCGCTTGTTTCGGTTACATATGGCTCTGTTTGCTGCACTGCTGTCCATGTAGCTCGTTCATCAGTTGAATAAGCAGCTCTTAGATTAATATTTCCAGGAGAAACTCCATCGCTTAAACCATAGCTTATAGCCAATGAATCAAGGGTTAGTGATGCAGCGCCACTCGCGCCTTTATAATATCTTACTTTAAAATATCTTACTTCAGAAACTTTATCTATCCCTCCGACAAAGGTGCTGCTATTATTTGCGTCGCCTAAAACGGAGGTAACAATTAACATAGCTCCGGTTGCCCCCTGTGGAGTAGATGACCGAAGGGTAATTGGTCTAAAACCTTCGTCGTCTCCTACATAAAAAATTCTCGTTGCTCCGGCACTATTGGACATCCCTCTGCCGAGGTTTCCCTTGACAAAACTTGAGCTGCTGGTTCCAACGATTCCAACCGTATTCGTTGTCATATAACCCCAAACGCTTGTCCCTTCAGTTTCAATCAATCCGGAAATAAAAGTTAAATACGTCGGACCCGTTGAAGTATTGTTGGACATATAAAGGTTACCGGTTTTGAGAATAACTTTTGCGCCCCCTGTTTTATTAATCGTAATACCATTAAATTCTTCAATGCTTGAACCATAAGAAGTTTGAGAAAGAGAAATATTTGAAGTAACTGAACCTGCAAACTCAATGGTACCAATACCAACGTTGGGGTTGGAACCCCTTCTCATATCAATGATACCTCCTGTGGTAACAGTTAGGTCTTCCATGATCGTAATTTTTTGATTTCTCAATGCCGTAGGTGAACCACTACTATATGTATTAAATTTACCGGTAGCTCCGATTATTACGGAGCCGTTAACGGTGATTGATCGAGCCTCAACGTCGGGAAACGTCATCGTTCCATCAATTGATAAATTTTTACATTCAGCATTATCTACGTCAACAGTAACTGTGTTCCCGGCGCTGATTACTACATCATCAGTTGCTGCAGGGACAACTCCGCCCCCCCAAGTTTCAATGTTGCTCCAGTTGCCGGCAGCAATTGAAGCAATCTGGGCGTCTGTGATTTCCGAAGCCATCGAAAAGATCACCACTGCAAGAATTAGAATTTTTTTCATAATTACCTCTTTTTGTTAGTTGTTAATTGATGATTGAACTTTAAAAAAATGATATTAATTGCAAAAAATAAGCCGAACAAAAACGAACCAAAAGTTCAGAGATGAGTGAACGTATTGCTGAATGGACATCAATTTCGCATCAAATAATTTGAAATCTTAAACATCCATCCATTCAATGCCATTCATTCAATCTGCTACCTTATTCTGTTCGGGGAACATTTTACCCATTTTAAGATGGGTTTTACTGCTCACTTTAAAATTTATCATAACCTTTCTTTTCACATTAAGACTGTGAAGTGTGTTAATTAAAAGCATACGTATAACCGATTAATATATTAGAACTTTTTTCAAACACGTAATTTGTATTACTAAAGTAAGAATCATAATACTTTAAGATTCTCAATTCGTATGCTAAATCAATTCTACCAAAAAATAAATTCAAACTAGCTCCCACGCTATAACTATTTGCATCCGGTCCCTTGTCCTTTATAGCTGCTCCGTCGGGAATATAGGTTTGTGGAATGCTCTTATAACCAGCCATGAATGAAAGGAATTCAATGGCTTTAAACTCCAAACCAAGTCTGATTGTATTTCTATTAACCCATTTATTAAAGCTTGAATCGTTCGAACTTAATTCAAAGGTTGCCTTACTATAAGGAGCATATTCATAATCGAAAGCAATCGTAAAATTATCAACAGGTTGAAAACTAATTCCCCAATTAAAAATAGCCGGAACTTTAAATTTGTCCGTTCCACTGAAAGTCGCGACGGTTGTTGAAGAATCAAAATCTGTTTGCGTGTAACTCCACTCTCGAGATAAAGTATAAGGCAGATCTATTTTTAAACCTAATGTTACCCTGTTTAGCAGAATTACTGTACTCAGGTTAAAACTTGTAGCTTTATATTTTGAGGTTTCTGTTAGTAACTGAGAAATATCTCTATAGGTAAAAGTAAATCTTTGTTGATTGCTCAATAAAAAATCACCAACCCTAACGAGCGATTGATAATCATCGCTCTGACCCCACATAATATTTGCCCCAACACCGACCATTATTTCGTCAATCACCCGGTAAGATAATCCGCCGGTCACAGAACTTAATGATCCAAATCTTTGACGAAGAAACCTTGACCATTGCATCTCCATGGTGTGCAAACCATTAACTCTTGTGATATCCCCGCCATATCCCAAATAGCCAATATGAGGATTTAAGTACGTGTCATTTCGATCAAAATCATAAAAATTATTATTCCTGTTATAGCTGAGAGCGCCGACAAATTTTTCATCCAATATTTGAAACGGCATAGCAGCGGAAATATTTGTCAAACCAACATTGCTTTTATTTTTCATCCAGTCAGCCGCTTCACCGCTATAAGGGTCAACACCCAATTGCGGTTCTTGAACGATATAATTATAATTTGTGTCTTGAACTACTTGATAATCCCATTTTCCGTTATTTGAATCAAGAGGGATATATAATCCCTCCAGATAAAACGGCAGAGTAACAAAGTATCTATCAGGTCTGTAATTTTGATTTTCTCTCCATTGTTTGTTATAATAATTGGAAGAAATGGAAACTTGTAATTGTTTAATACCGGATAAGCCAGCCGGATTATAAAATAATGATGAGAGGTCTCCCGAAACTGCAGTTAAAGCGCCTCCCATAGCCAAAGCTTTTACAGAGACTTCATTTTTATCGGAAAGACCTTGAAAAGAAAGATTGTCCCCTCGATGTTGAGCAACAAGAGCAGTTGCGAACATCACTACAAGTATCGCGGCAAAAACTTTAGTTAGAATTGATTTTTTATAAACATGCTGCATGTTTTGTGCTTTCATAAATAATGTTTTATTTAATTTATTTCGAAACCAACGGTTACTCTATGAACGGAATTTAAATACTCGCCATAATCATTAAAGGAATAATCAATCCGGTAATTCTGATATTTTAAGCCAAGACCGGCGGATAATTTTTCTTGATCGCTGTTAAACGAATAACCGCCTCTGAGGTAAAGCATCCCCTGGTATCCATATTCTAAACCTACATTGTGCATCTGATCATAATCTCTCGGCTGAATCATATCGTAAGAAAATAACAAACTTTGATCATCAAGAGACATGAGTAACGGATCAGTTGCAGAAATAAGATACGAAGACACCCCAATGTTAAATGTTTGAGGTAGCGGATAACTCTTATCAATAAACTTTACTTCTTGACCAAAATGCCTTACTGAAGCGCCAATAACAATTGATTTGAAACCTGAATTAAAAGTTAATCCTCCGTCAAAAACTATAGCGCTGGCTTTTTCATAAACCAGATTTTCCCTTACATATTTCACCGTAACGCCAAATGCAAACTTATCTGTTAGATATCGGGCAAAAGAAGCGCCTAAAACCATCGAACCCGGTCTTATAACTTCTCCCGTAAGTCCGGGATTATAAATACCATTTACAAATCCAAGTTTATCAACAGTGGTAACTTCTATATTTCCTACATCTGCAACCATACCATGGACTCCGAAAACACCGATATCACCCAAATTATATGCTGCTGAAAATGAATAATGTTTCACATCCATAAACCATCCGACATAGCCTGCTGAAATATCAAACCGGTTAACTTGAGCCAATCCCGCCGGATTCCAAAAGACAGCTTCGGAATTATTTGCGAGCGTTGTAAACGCACCAGCTAAAGCATTTGCTCTTGCACCTGGGAATACTTTTAAAAATTGAAATGAGGTCGTCCCAACTTTTCCGAAGGGAAACTGGGAACCTGCAAATGACAATAGCAGCAGTCCGATTGTTAAATATTTATTTTTCATGATTTTCATTTAGCATACCTCTATGCAAGATATTTTATTTAATAACGACAAATTTTCCATTAGATTGTTCACCATTAGGGGTTGTTACCACATAGAAATAAATACCGGAAGCAATCTCCTGGCCATTTTTAGTCATTTGGAACCACTCGGTTGAATAGAGTGGAGTATCATGTTCGATGAGATCAACAAGTTGTCCGCCATACGAGAAAATTCTTATTGTACATTTTTCCGGTAATCCATAAAATCCAATTTTATCAGTTACATCCCCGGTCCCTTGAAAACCGGATTTTGAAATAAATGGATTTGGAACAGCATAAACTTTTCCAAGTTTTTCAACTGAACCGACATTCTTTGCAAATTTTGTAATGTTTGTTTTACCGCTTTCATTTCCATTCACATCAACGGAAGTAACAGCATAGTATCTTGACTCGCCAATTTTGAAATTTGCACCCTGATCCAGGAAATAATACATACCTTCACCGTTTACATCGCCTTTGTTGACTTCTGTTAGTAATTTCCATGGACCCATCCCGGCTTTTGCCTGGTAAATCCTAAATTTACTCAACTGCCCGGTTAAACGAGGATGAGTAAAACTTTCAACCGCCCTATTCCATTCAACTATTACTTCTCCAAGGGCTGTGTTTGCCAATCTGATAGCCGGCGCGGGAACCGGAACCGGAATTTTATAATTTCCCGCTGTCGGATTACTTTCCGGCCAGGTCGGAACGGTCGGTTCTTCTCCTAAATAAGCGGTGAATGCCTTATGAGCGACTTGTGTTACCGTCTTTACATTTGAATTAATATAATCGGGATAGCCATAATCTGTTAAATAATGTTCAGTCATAACTTCACCCCCAATGACAACTTTTCTATCCCAGCTTTGTGTCTTAGCCCATTGAGTTGATGTTTGTCCTCCTTCGACTCTTTTTCCGGGTTCAGCCCCATATCCACAAACTTCTGCAAGTGCAAATTTGATCTTGTCGCCGATTTTTAATGTATAAGGACCATTGACAAAATTCTTTTGACCTGCGTCAGCGCTCTGCCTATATGGATAAGCGCCTCGCCCGATCCATCTCTCATCATTGTGGGGTAATTCGGGCCAGGTAGTACTTGTAGCCGAATAAACTCCGCTGTATCTATTATCAGGGTTAAAAAACTGATTCATCATTTTTGTAGAATTTGTATTCCCGGTACTGATCTTATTTGACCAGGGCTGCTTAATACGACTGTTTTCATCAAGCTCATAATAAACACCACCGGAGGATTTTAAGATTTGCACAGCTTCGGATTCATTTCTCGTTGAGTCAAACGGATCAACGATTGCCAAATGATTTAAATCATAAGAGAGCATGCAATATCCCGGTGCTTGAGGACTTGCCAAACCTCCACCATTTTCACCTGACAACGAAAATTGTCTGAATAAATCTTTGTTCGGTTCAGGTTTTCCAGCAAGATTAGTATCTAAGTTGGTTTGTACATCCATATTAAAACTTAACCAATAATCTGAATCCCAATGACCTCGTTGGTCGCCTCTATAAATTCCGGCATCATATTTCCAGACATTATATGTTCTCTGATAGCCATACATAGAAGGTGCAAAACCATAATTAAAGCAAACCATAACATCCTTCAGCATTTTAGTTTGCTCAATTGTAGCCGGGTTGCCGTCAGTGTCTCCGGTGTATTCCAATTCATATTCGTAAATAATCATATCATCATAATCAGGGAAACTCCACACTCGTGAAGTGCGGGTGATTGTAATTCCGACCGAAGTTGCAAAAGAAGCGATGATAATTTCTTCTGCTTCGTCAGGGAGGTAATTGGGGTTAAGTGAACCGTCTGCAAGTACCGGGTAGTTTTCTTTTCTTTCGATGTTGAGCGGAAAGACCCATCGTCCGAAAGTAACTTCGGGCTGCCCTGCGCCAACTCCTCCGCAAAAGGCATAAAGTCTATTTGCTTTCCCGGGCAGTCCATCCAAATTAGCTCCAAGATAAACTCCGGCGCCAATAATATTATGCTGCCCGCTGTATTCAAGCCCTTCGACCACGGTAGCAGATCTACTCGGCCATTCAAATAAAGGAACGCTTGTTTTATTTCCGGCATCGCCTGTCATCCAAGCTCTGCCTATTTCACCTGTATTAAATACAGTTTCATGCAGCATTCCTCTTTCATGAATTCTGTATTCTCTAATTTGAGCGATATTAACACCCGCAGATATAACAAGAAGTGAAATAAGAAAAATAAATTTTTTATTTACCTTGCATTGATTCATAAACTTCTCTTCCTTATAGAAACTCTTTTTTATTTTCATTTCTTTAGAAATTAACTATTACTCCAAAACGGAAGTATCTCGGTTGATTACTTATCAGATTTACCTCCTGGCTTGTAACAAAAGGTGAAAACTCATCATAGGTTAAAACATTTGCTCGGTCGTTTTCAAACTTGGGAGTGTTTCTTTCATCATTAAAAGTTCTCGAGTAATTATAGACCATTCTATCGAGAAGATTGAAACCTTCTCCATAAATAGTCACGTTCGTAGCGTTCATTTTGAAAGTTTTTTCAACTCTCATCCTGAGGTCGGACTCGTCCGGAGATCTTTTATTGTACTTAAGACCCTGCCCGCTTACATCCCAGGTATATGGTCTTCCGGTTGAAAATTTCCAAGTTAAACTAACGCTAATGTTTCCTAAAGGGTAAATGTTGCCGATGTTAAATCCATCTTTACTTGCTGATCTATACCTGATATTGAAAATGGCTTTATGAGTTCTATCATAATCAAGATACACATCTTCAGGATCCGGAAGATCTACTGCATCTTGTCCAGGCGCCGGAGTCTCAAAATAAGTGACCGGGGCATTTAACCCGTTACTGCTCTTTCCCTTTGCAGCTTCATAATTATACCGAATATAACCTTTTACTTGTCCGTCAGTTTTTTCAATGCTTACATGAAAGCCTTTGATATCAGCGTAATCTCTGTTTTTATAAGTCTGGTAGACGGATTGTTGCTCATCATAATAATAGGCTGTTTCAACGAGGTTTGAAACATCCTTATAATAAGCGCTGACATCTAATTTTATTCCGTAAGGAAAAGCATTTACTAACCCAATATCATACGCTCTTGTGTTCTCCGGTTTAAGTCTCGGATTACCGATGATTTCGATTTCATTAAAGCTGGTAACTTGATTATAAAAGACCATATTGAAGGCAGGTCTTTGGGTAAAAGTTCCATAGTTTAAGTGAAATACGGAAGTTTCGGAAACCGGAAACGAGATACCAATTCTTGGTTGAATTCTTGAATAAAGTTTAGTTTTTTCTTTCATCGCCAAAGAAGGATCATAATAAAGCCCTCTTTCAAGGTAAGGTTTAGATGCATCATAATAAGGATTTCGAAGAGGTGAAAATTCATCGGAATAGTAATCTGCATTCATGTTATAGAAATCGTACCTTAAGCCGATGTTTGCAATGAAGCCCTCAAATTCTAATTTGTCTTGGATGTAAAAACCTCCTTCGTAAGGAAATGCTGAAAATAAAACTTTTCTATAACTCCCGCCATCAACAATATTCATGTCGCGATTTACATCCAAATCGTAATAAGAAAATTGCAGCCCTGATTTGACTAAATTATTTTTATTGAGTTGAGTCAAAATGTTTCCGTGAAAATCATACGTTTTAACCAATTGATCACCCCGGTCATCATTAGGTCTCCCAACATAATAATTAGCCGGACCTTGGTAGTAAACCCAGTTAGTTTTGTTACTATATTGTTCAATGAACTCGCCGTCCTGTAATAATTCAATTCTTTCTTCACTTTTCACATTTAGAAAATTAAGTTTCAACTCCATCACTGTAGCCGGGTTGAGGATATGGTTCCACTCAAGCCCGAGTTGTTTTGTTGTCTGTATTGATTGAGTGACGCCAAATGTTCTATCAAAGATCCATCTCAACCAATTACTGCTTAAGACATTTTGAGTTTGATTATCTAAAACAAAGCGCATTTTAAATTTGTCGTATTGCCCCATATTATAGGAAAGGTTACTCATGACCTGTCTGGAAATATTAGGAGTCGTCGTCGGAACAATAGGATAATCAATATTTTGTCTTGCGGCTAAAAATATTTTAACATCTCTGGCAATAGGTCCCCCCACTGTAAAGTCGAAGCGGTTATCAAAATTATTAGCATATTGTAAACCAACATCCCTAATTGACTGCAGCCACCCTATTTGACCTAATTTAGCAATATAAAGTGAATCCTTTAGCGTTGCCCTTGTTGGGAGTAAATAAACACTGCCAAAGGAATAGCCAAGATCAAATAAAGCTCTGCCGGGTTGAGTAGGATTTTCTTGCAGCCAGGCTTTTGTGTCATAAAGAATATTGTAAAAATCTAAATTACTTGGAGAATAAACGCTTCCGCCAAAAGACTTGTAGTAAGGTAAAGTCGTTGACGATTCAAACCTCGTCTCCCATTTTTCTCCACCTTCTTTAGCAACCATGTTCACGACGCCAGATTGTGCATTTCCATATTCGGCGCTAAATCCGCTTGTATAAACCTCCACTTGCTGTAAACCGGTTACTATCGGAGAAAATGCTCTCTTGTTGTTTAGTGGATTAACAATCGAACCGCCTCCGATCATATAAACTGATTCACCAACCCTGCCGCCTCTAAAGTGATCATCAATTACATCAGCTTGAAGTTCAAGAATATCCGACAGGGAGGCAACTCCTGCAATGTTTTGAATATCGGCGATATTGTATACTTGCTTTGTAGCTGTAATATCTTTTTCAACTTTTTGCGGACTGTAAGCTGTTATTATTACTTCGTCACTTTGTATGGCTTCTGAATTGAGAGCAAAATTGACTCTCGTAGTTTTATCAACATCAACAGTTATATCCGTAATTATTGCTTCACTATATCCAATGTATGAGGCTTTGAGATTATAGGTTCCCGGAGGAATATTTAAGATGAAGTAGTCTCCTTCAACATCGGTTGCTGCTCCGTAAATGTTTTTTATAGGTTCTTCTGACCCATTGATGATTCTAGAAACAATCAGCACATTAGCTCCAATCAATGTTTCGCGTGTGGCTTTGTCGACTATTTTGCCTGCTATTTTTCCCGTCTCACCGGCACGGATTTCAACCTGAGCAAGAAGAAGCAGAATCGTTAAGAAAAGCGTAAATGAAGATGAAGTTTTTTTTAGCATAGATTTCCTCCATAGAAAACCGCAGCCTGGTTTTTATAATTATAATAATGGGGATTCTTTGTGATGAAGATAGAAATTGTGATTGACTGTGCAACTAATTTGTTTTCTCTATTGCGCGCTTCTTCCATCTTTAATTTCCTTTAATAAAATAGACATTGCTTAATCATAATGAGTCAGAAAGTTAGTTTAGAACTTTAATAATTTCATTTTCTTTTCGTAAAGATAAACTTTAAAAGCTGTATGACAACATACACAAACTAAAACCATTTGCTAAGTTTGGATGAAAAAACTTGTAAAAAAATAAAATTCCATTAAAAACTGAGCCGCTTTTCCCACAGAACCTCGTCCCACCCTTTTGTGCGTTAAGAAACAGTTCAAAAGATTTGGATGGATGCTACCCTACCTACGAACAGGCTCCGCATATCCACTATTCTTGAGGAGAATGTATTCGTCTGTCGTACCAACTGATTATTTGCTATAGCTTAGGCAGGTTTAATCCGGATATTGTTTAAAATTTGTAAAATCGCAGCATAGATAAATGTGTTTTGGAAATGCACCTAAATTCTTTTAAGGCAATGCTTGACTTACAATTACAAGAGAAGCGCATTTAAGTCCATCGGATCTCACAATCAATTTTATCTTCCCTTCCTTATCAGTTGATTGAATTACTCCAAGGCACATCCCGTTAAATGCGTGGCGGAAATTTGCTTGAAATGATTCGTGGCTTGTTTGCAGCCCGTTATCCACTCCAATTATTTTTCCTTCTCCCGTTACATCAAAGTGAACAAGATTATCAGCGTTCGGAACGAGGATTCCGTCTTTATCTAAAATTCTTACGGTAATAAATGAGAGATCGTTTCCATCCGCTTTTATTTGCTTCCTGTCGGCAACGGCTTCAATTTTATACGGAGCTCCGGCGGTTTTAATTTCTTTCGTTAAAATTTCTTTCCCATCTTTTTTGCCGATAGCTTTTAATGTACCGGGTTGGTAGTCAACTCTCCACATCAGATGAAAAACATCGGGTTGTTGCTTTCTTGTGCCGAGCGATTTGCCGTTTAGGAATAATTCAACTTCATCGCAATTGGTGTAAGCCCAAACATCAACTTGTTTCCCTTTCTCCCAATTCCAATGAGGGAAAATGTGAAGCGTTGGTTTATTTGTCCATTCACTTTGATATAAGTAATAAAAATCTTTCGGGAAACCGGCGAGATCAACAATACCGAAATATGAACTTCGCGAAGGCCATGTGTAGGGAGTCGGTTCGCCGAGATAATCAAATCCCGTCCAAAGGAACATACCGGAAAGGTAATCATATTTTTTAATCAGCTTCCATGTCTCCTCATTTGTTGAACCCCACGGCGCACTGCAATTATCGTACGCCGAACACATCTGCTCGGAATTACCTTGAGTGAATGGAATGTCCCATCTTATGGGCCAGCGGCGAATGCTGTCCGAAGGCATATCATAAAATCCGCGCGTTGCCAATGAAGAAGTAGTTTCGCTCCCGATAAATTTTTGATTCGGATAATTTTGAAGGAAAGCCTCATAATCATATTGATGGTAACTGAAACCAATAAGATCGAGCGCGCCGGACTTATTTAAGAAATTATCCGGTTTTGTATAATCCATATTTGAAGTGATTGGACGGGTAGTGTCTAAGTTTTTGATTATCGAGACTAATTCGCGAGTGATCTCTATTCCACTGCTGTCACGCTGTTCGGGAATTTCGTTGCCGATACTCCAGATAAAAACACTCGGATGATTGCGGTCGCGCAGAACCATATCTTCCAAATCGCGCTTGTGCCATTCCTTCCAGTCTAATGAATAATCAAACTCAACTTTTTTCATCGCCCACATATCGAACGCTTCATCCATAACGATAATTCCCATCTTATCGCAGAGGTCCAAAAGCTCCGGCGCGGGAGGATTATGTGAAGTACGGATTGCGTTCACTCCCATTCCTTTCATAATTTCAATTTGCCTCTCTATCGCGCGAGTGTTGATCGCAGCACCGAGAAAACCGAGATCATGATGATTGCAGACCCCTTTTATTTTCATTGCTTTTCCGTTTAAGAAAAATCCTTTAGCAGAATCAAAATAAAACGAGCGAATACCGAAAGTCGTTTCGTATTGATCAACTGTCTTCCCTTCGCTCTCAATTTTGGTGATGGCTTTATAAAGATTTGGATGTTCGGTATCCCAGAGTCGGGGATTATCAATTTCGAATTTCTGTTCTGTCTCGTTTACTGATGCAGCCGGAATTTTAACCAGCGTTTTTAAACTCGTTACTTTCTTTCCGGAGTTATCGAGAATGTTTGTAATTATCATTACGGATTTTTCTTCATCAAACGAATTCTTCACTTTTGTTTTTACAGAAATTTTCGAAGAAGTTTTTCCTTCCATTGTTGCAGTAACAAAAGTTCCCCAATGCTCAACATAAATTTTGCCGGTGGTTACAAGCCAAACGTTCCGGTAAATTCCTGAACCGGAATACCATCGCGAATTCGGCTGTTGAGAGTTATCAACCTTAACAGCAATTACATTCTTCTCTTTTCCGAATTTCAAATATGGAGTTAGTTCATATCTGAACGAACTATATCCATAAGGACGCTTACCCAAATAATGCCCGTTAATCCAGACTTCGCTGTTATGATAAACGCCGTCGAAGTCAATAAAAATAAGTTTATCCTTTTGTGACTCAGAGAGTGAAAAGGTTTTGCGGTACCATCCGATGCCACCAGGCAGCGCGCCGCCGCTTGGTGTAGCTGGATTGTCCTTACTAAATTTCCCTTCAATACTCCAATCATGCGGAAGATTTAAGACACGCCAATCTTTATCGTTAAATGAAACTTCATTAGCACCGGGTTGGTCACCAAGAGAAAATTTCCAATCGCGCGTAAATAAAGTCTGTCGTTGTTTCTGATCAGTGTGTTGAGCAATAATCATTTCAGCAGATAGTAAAAGTGCTAACAACATAACCAAGGGAAAATAACGGAAAGAGTCACTGATAATTTTCATATTCCTTCTCTCATTTATTAAATGATTTTATTTAGAGAAATCCCAAAACCGGCGGTAAAAGATTCTTTCGGATTAAGAATGATCAATCCTTCTCCGTTGTTGAACGAGTTGATGTTAGACGTCATCGGTTCAATGGCAATCGTTTTTCTATCAGGTGGAGTATAGATAACAAGATATTGATATTTTCCTTCTCCGGCTTCCTGCCAAATGGAAAGATCAAGTTTTCGTTCATCCGAGATCAGTCGTGTTTCAGTTTTATCAACACTTTTCAGTTTAAAACATGAATCGAATTTCCTCCCACCAATTATTTTCCCATCGACGAACTCATCAAACATTTCTCTTTTCCCTGTTGGTATCATGTGGGAATCGAGTTCCATCAGTTCACAGTTTTCAGCCTTCAGTTTTAAGTTGTCAATTTCGATTCCAAGATCGAAATAGAAATGCCAGCCATCGCTAAGCGGCATTTGCCCGCTCGAATTATTCTTAATGGTTGTTGTACACGTAAGTCCAACTTGAGAAAGTTGATAAGTCAACTGGATAATGTATGCGAATGGATAACCGGGTAGATCCCCCGGATAACAATATTCAAGTGAACAAGAAGCAAAATTTTCTTCAACTGTCTTTTCAATCACCTCGAATTTTTTATTGTACACAAATCCGTGACATGCATTATTTTCTTCCGGATAATTTTTTATCAGTTGATGGGCAACCGAATTGAAATTGTACTTCCCTTCTCGAATCCTTCCGGCGAATGGAGAAAGTTTTGCATTATTAAAAACATCATCTCTACTTTCTGAATAAACATTATCTATCTTTTTAATTATAGATATAAGTTCTTGACCGTTATGGAGAAACAATTTTGAAATGCGAGCGCCGGAACCCGGTAGAATAGAAAATAATTCGTAGGTGAAATTATTTTTGACAATGATTTCCGTTCCGTTTATCCCACTCGTTTCAGCAATTGAAAATTTATTTGATTTCATTGCACTATTCCGGCATTTGGTTTTGTGTTGTTAAATAAATCGATTCTATTTCAAAACCAGTCTCCAACTTCTCTTTCGTTTTACTATCACATACAATCTGTATTGCACTTAGATTGAATGGATTCAACTCTTTTCTTTCACTTGAAGACTCTCGAACATCTGGAAGAAATAACGGATAGGAATTTGGAAGCACAAGTGAACTTCCGACCTTAAATGTCGGAAGAGGAACCACAATTTCCTGCCACTGTGTTTGCAACTCTACATTTGATGTAAAACTTCTTCCATCATCCGTCAGTAAATTTAATTTTACAGATGAAGTAATGTTTTGATTGGAACGCCCCCTTATTACTATATAACTAAAATCATTTTGTTCATCACAAACTGATTTTACTTTTTCGTCAACTGCCAGTTGTACACCGAAAGGTATTTTATTCTCATCGCTATATCGGACTTTAACCGCTAAAGATGCCGTGTTCCCATCACTTCCGCTTTTGTAAGTTACATCATACTGCATCGTTTTACTGTAATGTGGAAAGAGTAAGTCTTTTCGATCGTGCGATGCTGAAAATAAATTTATGTTTTCTCCCGGTTTATTGATGAGAACCTTCCACGGAATATCGGTTCTAAAATCCCAATCATTTGGTGAACCATTAATACCACCGGGAAACGTCACATATTTATTTTCGGTTTTAATAGAAACACAGTACTGCAACTCTCCTTCTGAAAATATTTTTGATGAATCTTGAAATGAATAGGTAAATCCTTCGCCTTTCGTTAGAGAATATTTTACAAAGTTTCTCCATCCAAATCGTTTAACATAAAGTTCTGCGCCGGATATTTCTTTTTCAGCAGCAATTTGAAATTTAAACCGAACAGGTTTTCCCCCAAGTTGTTTCTCATTCGATAAGTTAACAATATCAACTTGATCGGAATTTTCATTTGGGACATATAATCCAGTGAGAAACTTTTCACTCCCTGAAAGATTCCTATGAATTGTTTTTTTATTTACCTGCGATGTAGATAATAAATAAATCCCCGGTTTTATTTTGAATTCAGAATTTTCAACTTCAAAAATAATTTGCTTCTTCCCTTTCAGTGAAGTAACAAAAAATTTATTCGTCAAATCGGCAAGTTTAACAGACATATTTCTTTCGCTCCAGTATAACCGGGCAATCTCGCGCTGCATACTTGTTGGTTCAAATGGATCACACAACCAGAGCGCATCGGGATAAACCTCAAGTTTCCAAATTCCATCGTCAAGTTTATCAAGAAAATAGGCGCCGGTTCCATCATACTGCACAAGTGCCGAATTGCCACACCCGGCAATGTGTTTTAATGATTTTACATTCCGAGGAATATCTGTTGTACTATTTGAATAATAAAAACATGAATCGGAATTCGCAACGCTCAGGTCATCATCATAACTCACGCGAAAGTTTTCAAATTGATTATTCTCTGGATACTCACCAAAAGATTTTTTTAGTGGCAGTTCATGGAAAGCATATCCCGCAATCATCAAGCTGATTGCCTTTGATGGTGTGTACAACAAGTTTAGGAAGTGAGTCGGATATTCAGTGTTGCTCCAAGCGATCTGTGAAGGTTCGTACGAAAACATCGTAGCGAACTGCATTCCGGCTTCTCTAAAACTTCTAACCATCGCGGGATATAAATAAGAATCGCCAATATCGGCAGCTTCAAACTCATACACCATTTTTGCTTTATTATAATAACCGGAAATATTCTCAGCGGGAATTTTAAAATGACTTACATTGCTAAGAAAATTTCCCTTCAACATTTTATTGTGAACAAGATCAGTGGGATACCATTGAAATGAAACGCCCTGAACTTTTGCATCGCAAACCGCTTTCGCTTGCACATCGTTCCAATTCTGACTGATGTTGTAAAAAATAGGTTTCGTGTATTCCGCTCCACGCAAAACATCTACCATTTCATTGATGTAATCTGTTACAATCTTTCCATCGTTTGGATGAAACGGTTCATTGATAATTTCCATTGCGATAATTGATGGATCGTCTCCGTAAGTATCTTTTGTATAAGGATTGAGGTGAGTGACAAATTGCTTTAAATATTTTCTCTGTGCGGTTCTTGCGTTTTCATCGGTAATGAGTTGAAGTTTTGAATATGGTTGAGCAAATCCTTTCGTAATGCCGTCCGGTTCGGGCCAGCCATTTCCCCACCAGGCAATTGGAGTAAGAATAGATTTTATTCCGTTAGATTGTAATTTCCACAAAAGATAGTCGAGTAAATCAAGATGTTCATTCGCAACTATATTCCCAATGCTGTCGGTTATTTCTTTATCCCATACATGCACGCGGAAGGCATCAAAACCAAGTCGAACCATTTGTGCAACATCGAGATCAATTGCCTGCTTGAGATTAAGACCTAATTTTTTCTGCGCACGGTAAGAGTAAGCGAAAGGAGTCGTGTAATTAACTCCGAACAGTTTTACTTCTTCGTTTGAATTTTCCCACCGCATCATTCCCGAACTATCAACAAAGACATTTTGCATTTGCAGTTCGTTGTTCTGCGGGAAAGAAAACATCGCAATTAAAATAAATATAGAAAAGAAATACTTCAATGAAGATCTTCCTTAGATGAAGTTGATATAAAAGCGCTTGATACAATCATCTTCATCATTCGTGTGCATTCGTGAAATTCGTGGCTTTATTTCAACAAAATCATTTTGCGCATTTGGATTTGCGAACCGGCTTCCAACCGCAGTAAATAAATACCGGAATTAACCG
>MNVA01000043.1 GCA_001871325.1 Ignavibacteria bacterium CG1_02_37_35 | reverse complement strand
GAAGGTTGCAGAGCTTGTCTCCGGTGTTAAATCGGATATTGCTATAAAGCTCTTTGGAGAAGATTTAGATATTTTAAAAGTGAAGGCAGATGAAATAGTAAAGGTGGTTAGTAAAATAGATGGTGCGGAAGATATAACGGCAGAACAGATAACCGGGTTGCCGCAACTTCAAATAAAAATAGACAGACAAAAAATTGCACGCTATGGAATAAATGTAGCTGATATAAATCAAATAATTGAAACAGCAATCGGAGGTAGAGAAGCCGGTAAAGTATTTGAAGGAGATAAACGATTTGATCTGGTCGTGAGATTTACACCGGAAGCGAGAAGCGATATAGAAAAAATTAAAAACATTCTTATTCCTTCATCCAACAGCTCTACTATTCCGCTGAGCCAAATAGCCGATGTTTTTGTTGAAGAAGGTCCGGCACAGATAAGCAGGGAACACAGCCAAAGAAGAATTGTTGTTGAAGTTAATGTTAGAGGAAGAGACATTGGAAGTTTTGTTGCTGAAGCTGAAAAAAAAATCTATGAACAAGTTAAACTACCAACAGGTTATTACTTAGAATGGGGCGGAACATTTGAAAACCTTAAAAGCGCACGTGAAAGATTAATGATTGTAGTTCCATTAGCTTTGTTCCTCATCTTTATTTTATTGTTCATTTCGTTTGGTTCAATCCGAAATGCACTATTGATTTATACCGGGATTCCTTTTGCGATCGTAGGAGGTGTTTTTGCCCTTCTGATACGCGGAATGCCGTTTAGCATTTCTGCCGGTGTTGGTTTTATTGCGCTTTTTGGTGTAGCGGTATTAAACGGTGTTGTAATGGTTTCTTATATAAACAAATTGCGACAAGAAGGAAAAAATTTGAACGATGCTGTAATTGAAGGTGCTACCATAAGGTTGAGACCGGTATTGATGACAGCACTAGTTGCAAGTCTTGGTTTTATACCAATGGCAATTTCTCAAGGCGCAGGCGCTGAAGTTCAAAGACCATTAGCAACAGTTGTAATAGGCGGACTGATAACTTCGACAGTATTAACCTTGTTTGTTCTGCCAATGTTGTATAAATGGTTTGAGAAAAAAGAAGCGGAGAGAGAATTATAAACTAAAAAGGGAACGGTGCGCTGTTCCCTTCAAATATTAAAAGGAAAATAAAATGAAAGAGATAAAAGCAATAATAAGACCGTTCAAATTGTTGGAAGTAACTGAAGAACTTCAAAAGATTGAAGGACTTCCGGGTGTAACCGTATCTGAAATAAAAGGATTTGGGAAAAGCAGAGCTAAGAATGCAAAAGATAAAGTTACTTATGAGCTGGTGGAATTTGTTCCCAGGGTAAAATTAGAGGTCGTAGTTATTGATGAAATGGCGGATGAAGTTGTGAATGTGATACAGAAATATTCACACACCGGAAATACCGGCGATGGGAAAATAATTGTTCTCAACGTTGAACAAATGGTAAAGATTAGAACGAATGAAAGAGGGGAGAGTGCAATATGAAGTCATCAAAATTAATTTTACCAACAATTTTAATCGTAGTTATAGCCGTAATTTATTTTAACTATTTTGCCCCAACCCAAAAATTAGGATCTTTCGATAAATTCGATGGTGGAAGCGAAATTAATCAACAGATAAATGTTGGTGTCGTTCGATCGAAAGATTTTGAAAGAGATGCAAACGGCGGAATAGTTTCTTTTTATGCCCACGATAAAAATAATGTTGAAATAAAAATTACGCTTCACGAACCGGCGCCGGAAGAAATAGTTAATGCCGAAGTTGTTGAGTTGATGGGACATTTACACGGGAACAGCTTTGTCACTTCAAAGGTTTCTATTATTAAATGAAAAAGACATTAAATCTTAAAAGGAGTATTAAAAATGTTAATTGAAACGAATTCACCACAGTCGAACTGTTGTATGAGAAAAAAATTAACTTTCTTTTTTCTTCTCGTTTCTGTTTTAAGTTTTGCTTTTCCTCAAAACGTATCGGCTCAGGAAAATGATAAAGCAGCACTTCCAAAGGTTGGTGATAAAGCGCCGGATTTTTCCTTGCAGTATTTCAATGGAAAACCGTTCACGCTTTCCAAAATTGCAAAAAATAAAGCCGTCCTTCTCTGGTTCACAAATCTTTGTTCCGGCTGTCAATCAAAGCTCCCGTTCATAGAAGAGTTGAATAAAAAGTTTAAGAATAAGGAGATGGAGGTCTTAGCTGTAAGTCAATTAGGGAATGACCGGAAAACAGTTGAAGACGTTATCCGCACGAACAATTTATCTGTTAGATTTTTGTATGATCCTTCCGGCGAAGCAACGACACTATACACCGGGGGATACAATCCCGGCACTTGCCCGCTGACGAATATTTTTCTGATAAGTAAAGCTGGAAAAATTACCTTCGCAACACACTATCCGGGAACATCTGAAAAAGAATTAACCAAACAAATAAACAAACTTTTGAAAGGAAACCAGCAATGAAGGATAAAATAATCTCGGTTTTAGGATGGTTGGCGATTGTTCTCTTCGTTGTAATTTATGGAATTGAATTACTGCCTCATCAAGAAGGTCCTCCGGCAACAATTAGCTGGATTAGGGAAAACTTTGGACAAACGGGATTAATCATTATTAATATTCTCATCGTCTTAGGATTTTTTGCGCTGCTTCCATTTCGCCGTCCCACAAAACATATCTGGAAATCACGCGGAACATTTGCAGCCTTCGTAATTGCTCTTATGACTGAAATGTTCGGCTTTCCTCTCTTTATTTTTCTCCTTTCGCCTTTTGTAAATGTTCCTGAGGTTGGAGAAATTTTTGAAGAGAGTTTTAAAATTTTTGGACAGAAACCCGCCCTGGTTGGAACAGCAATTAGTTTCCTGGGTCTTGCTATTATTGCAATCGGCTGGATGCGGATACACCGGGCAAAAGGATTAGTGACAACGGGAATTTACAGGTATATTCGACATCCTCAATATACAGGTATTATTCTCTTTACCTTTGGCTGGCTTGTGCACTGGCCTTCAATTGTAACGCTGGTGTTGTGGCCCATTTTGATCGTAATGTACACCTGGCTGGCAAAGCAAGAGGAGAAACAAGCTCTTGAAGAATTTGGTGAGGATTACATTGTATATGCGAAACGAACAAAACGGTTTATTCCCTTTGTCATCTGAAATATTTATTAAACACATTTAAGGAGTATTAAAATGAAAACCATAATTACAGCACTTTCGTTACTTGTTCTCGTCGCTAACAAAGCAATTGCATATCCGCCCGCAGTTGGCATCTTAGGAAATGCAAAATCTTGCAAGAGTTGTCACGTTAACAATGGTCCTTGGGTAAGTGAATCAAAAACTATCATTGATATTCTTGACAAGGAGACAATGAAATCTTTGCGTCAGTTAGATGGCACTTTTCAACTTGATGTAAAACGAGGGCAACAAAAAACTGTCCTAACTGTAATTGGCAGAATAAAAGACGACGACACACCGGCACCATACCGGAACGCATGGACATATATTGATCCAACGACGATCGGTACAAGTTCTCTTTCGAAATTTGCACCGGGCTGGGCAGTTAATCTTCAAATGTCCTGTCGAGTTGTAGGTGACAATCTGCCAGGATTTGAAGGAGCGAAAGTTACAGTTCTTCCAATGACAGTACAACCTCTTGACGATGCGAAGGATGCAATATTGCAGCTTCAAGTGATGTTGACAAAAGGTGAATCTGTTAAGGGTGACCCCAAAAAGGGAATGTTGGGAAATTACTTTGAACGTTCGGTAAAGGTAAAAGTGATTGACTAAAGTTTCATAACATATTGGTTTTTTCTATTAATTTAGCATTGAGTACGATTTTGGTTTGAGAGGAGTTTATGAAAAAATATCAACTAAAAAACATTGACTGCGCTTCGTGCGCGGCGAACGTAACACTTTTCTTTCTCATGCGTCTATAGGAATTAGAAAATGAAATCAGTTAACAAAGATTTAAATGATGATATACTTCTTCAACTTTTAGTAGATGTTAAAGCTAATGACACCAAAGCTATAGGTAAACTTTGTGATCACTTTCTCCCAAAGGTGTACCGTTTTATTTACTACCGTGTCAAGAAGATCGAAGATGCCGAAGACTTGACAAGTGAAGTATGCCTTAGGGTGCTTCAATCGATTCATGAACAAAAAGGGTCATTTCACGCATGGATTTATCGTATCGCTTCTAACATGATTACGGATCACTATCGTCGCCGTGCGGTACGATCAACTGTTAAGTCGATAGGAGATTCAATTGAAGAAATTGATGATCATAGTAATACAGCGATTGAGTTGCTCGAACAGCAAGAACTACGACAAAACTTAAGCCAACTGACAGAAGAACAGCAGCAAGTCATAGTGCTTAAATTTATTGAAGGATACAAAACAGATGAAATAGCAGATGTGATTGGAAAGTCTGTGGGAGCCATAAGGGCAATTCAATTTAGAGCATTAACTACAATGCGAACTATGTTTAACGAAGAAGGACAGCGACGAAATGAAGGGAAAAATTAAATGGAACAAGACATTGAACTTCTTTTAGATATTTGTATTGAGGAAATGCACAAAGGGAAAAGTATCGAGGAATGCTTAGCAGAATATTCTCAATACGCCAGTCAACTAGAACCTTTGTTGCAACTTGTTGAGCAAATTGAGGCTTTGCCTCAACCAGCGCCTACACCCGAAGCGATATCATCAACATTGATCAACATCGGTAAAGAAATTGCACAGCTTACTATAACTTCAGAAACACCCGTTGTGCGTAGGAAGAAACGGAAAACAATTTCTTTTTTCAATATTTTCCAGAAACCGAAGTTAATGTGGGCATTCAACGCTGCCTTGATATTGATAGTTGTCCTCTTCAGTGTTGCAACAATCTCAGCAAATAGCGTTCCCGGCGATATCCTGTATCCTCTGAAGTTAGTAACGGAGAAAGTAAAGTTCCTGCTCACTTTTGATTCGGAGAAGAAAGCGGAACTTCGGCTGACGTTCTCTGACAAGCGTCTGCAAGAAATGATCGCGGTCTTCCAGCAGTCCGGTAAGCTTGATACGACATTGTTAAAGGAGATGCTTGATGAAGCAAAATTAGCTTTAGAGGGAAACGAAATACCAACTGATAAAGCGTCTATCTTTGCAGCCAAATTAAGTCACGTTAATGCTTATCAAAAAGATGTGCTGGAGAAAATTCGTCCTCGCGTTAATCCATCAAGCCGCCAAATTGTTGATGAGGCAATCAATATGTGCGATATGCGCAGCCGATGGATGAGAACAATGATGAACGAGGAAAATGAGATCTCTCCCGATTCATCGGGACTGGATTCAACGGGTTCACCACAGATAATGCCTCGCTCTAAACAGAAGTCTAACAGAAGGCAGTGGGGACCGGGATGCGATTGGATGAAATAAAACTTACAGAGAATAATAACTGCATAACACTTTAGTTTGTTGTGCGTCTTTATGTGTGAGGATTATAATTTATAATCCATTTAACAAAATCACACAACAACATTAAGGAGAAAAATCATGTTTACCAAACACAAGAAACTTGCTCTAATTGTTCCGTTACTTGGAACAATCATGCTGCTTTCGTTATTCTCAAGTTCAGCCACAGCACAGAGTATGGGGCGCGGTATGAGCGGCTCTGATTCGTGGTGGTCGAATTCCAACGTTCCGGCTAAGTACCAATTATCCACGGAACAAATAAGCAGGATTAGAGAGATACGTTCTCAATATGATGACCAAATCATACCTTTGCAGAGAGAACTGCGTTCACTGAGAATGGAAACAAGAGGTTATGCTTCCCGTTCTGATGCTGAAATAGGAAAAATCAAATCGTATAGGAAAGATATTAACAATCTTGGTGACAAGATTGAAGATCGACGCTTGGAAGCCAGAGCTGAGGTCAATAAGGTTCTCACTAAAGAACAACGAGTATATTTTGGCGATAACTTTGGTTGGGGGGATATGGACGGTGGTATGATGAGCAATATGGGAAATGGTATGGGCATGCGCGATATGTGCCGATGATATCCGAATCCAACGAATAGTAATATGAGAATAACCATGAGAGAATGGAGGATATTACTTCCATTCTCTCAAATATTTACAAAGGAGATTAAGCGATGGAAACTTTTCTTTACACAATCAAACCAAATGAACAGCCGGCAGCCGATGTTTTGGATAAATTCTTTGCCCTTCGAACCAAAAGAAGAAAATTTTGCACCGTGTGCTTATTCTTAGCCATTACAATTTTAATCATAAGTCCAGTTCTCAGTTTTTATTGATAAGGAGAAAATAAAAATGAAAAAATTCACAACATTGACAAGCCGCTTTTTGATTATTGTGGGATTGCTTTTTGTTTACTCGTACAATTCTCATGCACAGTGCTCTGGGTGGGGGTTAGGAAGTCATGAGAGATCGGGTTCTCACTCTTATATAAATCCAGCGACTGCAGCTTTGCTCTCTTTGCAGCCGATGCCAATCGCCGCAGGAAATTTTTATTCCGGCGATTGGGGAAGAGGAATTTTTTACACTGCAGCAGAATTAGCACTTTTTATTCCCGGAATGATTTTAGTGATTGACAATTCCGGCTGGTGGGGACACAACCGCTATGATGGTTACTATAACACTTCCTACAGCAACACTAATTGGACAAAAGCAGAGCGGGATCGCTTTTATTATTTGCTGGCTGGTTACATTATAGTCAAAATCATCAGCGCATTTGATGCAGGTTATTCAGCCGAGTGGCACAATACAAATTATGCTCTTAAATATGATGAACAGAGTAAGTCGCTCGCGCTAGCATTTAGATATTCGTTTTAACATTAGCTGGATTGGTATATTATTTAACAAACAATGTGGGATGAGGTAAACTAACTCTACTCACTAAACTTAATAGAAGGAGAAATTACAATGTGGAATTCAGGTTGTTCATGGGGGTGGGGACCCGGATATTTTTTCGGAGGACCATTCGGTATGATAATCGGACTCGTTTTCTGGGCAGTGATTATTTATGCCATATTCCGGCTCATTTCTAACTTAACAAATCGATATGCGGAAGTAAGTAGAAAAGAAGAAACCGCTCTTGATATCCTCAAGCGAAGGTATGCAAAAGGAGAAATAGATACAGAAGAGTTTACGAAAAGGAAAAAAGAACTATAGTAGTAATAAAAATAAAAAGGAGTAACAAAAAATGGAACAAACAAATTATGGATTTTCTAAAGTTGTAAATCTCGGTTATGAAGAAGCAATTGTAAAAGTAACCGATGCTCTCAAAGCAGAAGGATTTGGTATTCTAACTGAAATTGATGTTAAGGAAACACTGAAGAAAAAATTGGATGTAGATTTCAAGCCGTATAAAATACTTGGCGCTTGCAATCCGCCGTTTGCATACAAAGCGCTTCAATCAGAAGAACAAATAGGACTGATGCTTCCTTGCAACGTAATTGTATATGTGAATGATGAAAACGAAACCGTTGTTGCAGCAATAGACCCGATTGCTTCTATGCAGGCGGTAAATAATGATAAGCTTGGTGAAGTAGCCGAAACAATACAAGGCAAATTAAAAAAGGTAATTGAAAGTTTATAAGAAATTCTAAATGCAATTTATTCTGCTTAGCTCGTGATAGTTTGGAGTAAGTATTATTTATTATGCTCTAAGAACTTAAGTAAAATGATTTCCTATGTTCAACAATATCAAATAATAAATTCAAAAGAAGGAGTAATACAATGTTATCCTTAAATAAAAAATGGTTTATTGGAACTGTAATAGTGATTGCAACTCTGTTTGTATCTTTAACTTTATTTGGGCAAGATCAAACGAAGAAAAATGATTCCATAAAACAAACAAATTATGGATTCTCGAAAGTAGTTAATCTCGGTTACGATGAAGCAATTGAAAAAGTAACTGAAGAACTAAAGAAAGAAGGATTTGGAGTGCTGACGGAGATTGATGTTAAAACAACGCTCAAGAAAAAACTTAACGTTGAGTTTAAGCCGTATAAAATACTCGGAGTTTGCAATCCGCCGTTTGCATACAAAGCACTGCAATCGGAAGAACAGATTGGATTGATGCTGCCTTGCAACGTTATTGTTTATGTGAATAATAATAGTGAAACAGTTGTAGCTGCTATAAATCCAATTGCATCTATGCAGGCAGTAAAGAATGATAAGCTTGCTGAAATAGCCGCGACAATACAAGGTAAATTGAAGAAAGTGATCGATTCATTGTAAAAATTTATAATCTTCTGAAATATTCTACCAAAATGAAATAAAGAATATGCTTATGAAAAAATATCAACTAAAAAATATTGATTGTGCTTCTTGTGCGGCGAAAATAGAAGATGGACTTTCGAAGATGGAAGGAGTGAAATCTTGCTCGGTGAATTTTGCAAATTCGACTTTACAAATTGATGCACCGGATATTGAAGAAGTAAAGAAAAAAATAAAAGAGATTGAACCGGAAGTTATTGTGGAAGAAATGCAAAATGAGAAACCGGCTGAATCTATAAATATATTTGAGGAAAACAAAAAAGAATTAATAAAAATCTTTTTTACAATTCTGCTGCTGTCTGTTGGGCTAATCTTTGAGAAAGAAATACATAACACACCATATCGTATAGCTGAATATTTGGTTTTTATCTCGGCTTATTTAATCAGCGGCTGGGGAGTATTAAAAGGCGCTGTTAGAAGCATTACAAAAGGAAAGGTATTCAACGAACATTTTCTTATGACGATTGCAACCGTTGGTGCATTATTAATTGACGCAATGCCGGAAGCTGTAACCGTAATGTTGTTTTACGTCGTAGGCGAATTATTTCAGGATATAGCCGTAAACCGTTCAAGAAAATCAATTAAAGCATTATTGGAGATAAAACCGGAGTACGCTAATCTGAAAAGCAATGGAGATGTTAAGAGGGTTTCACCGGAAAGCGTAAAAGTCGGCGAATTAATTTTAGTTAAAGCCGGAGAAAAAATTCCTTTAGATGGAGAAATAACAGCAGGAAATTCTTTTGTTGATACATCCGCATTGACCGGAGAGAGCATTCCAAGAAAGGTTAAAGGAAAAGATATAGTTTTAGCTGGCATGGTTAATCAATCCGGATTACTGACAATAAAAGTTTCTAAGTTGTTCAGCGAATCATCTATTTCAAGAATACTTGAGCTTGTTGAAAATGCAGCTTCTAAAAAAGCTGAAACGGAAAAGTTCATAACAACATTCGCAAAATATTACACACCGGTTGTTGTATTTGGCGCACTTATGATAGCTGTTATTCCACCGTTGTTTTTTACAGGGCAAACTTTCACGGATTGGATTTATAGAGCATTGGTTGTTCTTGTAATTTCTTGTCCTTGCGCTTTAGTTATTAGTATTCCGCTTGGATACTTCGGCGGAATCGGCGGCGCTTCACGCAAAGGAATTTTAGTAAAGGGCTCAAACTATTTAGATGCTCTTGCAAAGGTAAAGACTGTAGTTTTTGATAAAACCGGAACGCTAACGAAAGGAGAATTTCAGGTTGCTGAGGTTGTTGTAAAAAATGGATTTGATAAAAAAGAATTAATGCGGTTTGCTGCTTATGCTGAATCTCATTCCAACCATCCTATTGCAAAATCTGTATTAGAAGCGTTTACAAAATCTTTCCCATCTGAATCAATTACCGATAATTTTGTTAGTAATCTTCAAGAAATAAGCGGGAAAGGAATTAAGGCAAGTATTAACGGGCAAAAGATTATTGTTGGAAATGATAAACTTCTTCACACAGAAAACATTCAACACGATAAATGCGATATTGAGGGAACGGTAATTCATATCGCTGTAAATTCGATTTATGCCGGATACATTATTATTTCCGATACGTTAAAAGATGGCGCACAAGAAACAATAAGTTTACTGAAAAAGAAAAATATTAATTCCGTAATACTTACAGGTGATAATAAAGCTGCTGCTGAATTCTTTGCAAAGAAATTAGGAATAGACAAATTCTATTATGAATTACTTCCGGAGGATAAAGTAAATCATATTGAGCAAATAATACAAACCACTGCTAAAGGAAATAAAGTTGCTTTCGTGGGGGATGGAATAAATGATGCGCCGGTTTTGGCACGCGCCGATGTTGGCATTGCTATGGGCGCTCTCGGTTCAGATGCCGCTGTTGAAACAGCAGACGTTGTTCTGATGACCGACTCACCTTTGCAAGTTGTAACCGCAATTGATGTAGCAAAGAAAACCCGAAAAATAGTTTGGCAAAACATTTTTTTCGCACTTGGAGTAAAAATGTTTTTTATAATTCTCGGAGCTTTCGGAATTGCTACAATGTGGGAAGC
>MNVA01000074.1:337-10305 GCA_001871325.1 Ignavibacteria bacterium CG1_02_37_35 | reverse complement strand
GGCCGGAATCGTGGGTTGATAGCAGCGTTCAAGGTTGATTTATTCAAGAAAATTCCTCCGCAACAGTATGATGAATACAAGGCGGTTTGTGATATTTTGTTTATTAATGAAGAAACTTTTGCAAGTCAGGAATATTGGTCTGGGCGTGCGGACGTAGCGTTGAAGAAAAATAGTAAGATTCTTCCTGCTTTCCGGAGTAAATCTGAGAAGATTGAGCGTATAAAAGAACAGGCACGTAAAATTAGCGCAAGTTTTTTTGAATTTAAAGAAGCCGCAGAAAAAAACTCCGTCGGTAATTAGAATAAGAAAAGGGGTAAGCAGGACTCAAAAAGACTTTTGGTGATGGAACGAGGGAAAACTTGAAACACTGTCCTGCTTCCCTTCAGATGTTGTGACAGTTATAATTATAGGATTATGTGTAAATAAATTATATTAATTAGACCGGTTTATTTTTTTCTGGCAGCATACTTAAAAAACTTTTTCAATATTAAAATCAATTAAAAAGGCTGTACGCTGAAAGTTGATCGTGTCGCTCATAAGACCGTAGGAGAAGAATGAGCGTAGCTTGCGGAGCGAATGAAGGGACGTCGGGTTCATCGACGCTTGATTGTTGACTTGCGTGCGTTCTGCCGTCGTTTATGTTTTCCCCGGCGTCTCCGGGAAGTCAGCCGCATCAACCGTACTCGAGTGGAGTATCGTGTATGCGGCTGAGCCGCAGCGAATGCCGCATCAACCATACTAGAGTGGAATAGCATTTCTATCCTCCGTTCCACCCCCCACCACAATGAAAAATAATTAAAAAAAAAGAAATTTGTAAATGATTAATGGAAAAAAACTCCCGGTTCATTCAAAAAACTCTGGATTACTTTAGTTTATTTGAGAAATCCAGTCTCCCTGTGGGTTACGAATGCGTAGGTTGATGTAATTACGTTCGATTTCGTTTCCTTCGTATTCCACAGTGCGAGCATCATGGCGACTACGGGGTCTGGGAGGTGTTTCCCTAAGTCAACTGTTTTCAGCCCATCTATCAGCTCCTTAAATGTTAGAGTGTTCGGAATCGCCGTTCTTTTGTATTCTAATTGAATTTTCATATTATCGTATAACGCACCTTTTTTGTCGTTACTCCCCCCGAAACTAAATCCTCTTAATGGGAGATTGTATGGTGCTTTTGTTGCGAAATCGAGGAAACTGCTTTCGCTTGTTACGTCAACTAGTATTGAGGAAATTTTGAGCTCCTTTGTGTAGAAGCAGATTTTCTCCGCTAAGACTTTGTAATCCAGTTGGCATACGTCTAATGCGATGCATTGGTATATTTCCCCGTTTTTTTGCATTACTAATAGTGCGGCGTTGTCTCTTTTTTTCGCTAAGTCTAAGCCTGCTATGCATGGGAGTTCCGGGTTATAGTTTACTGCGCCGGTTAGGTTATTGTTTATCGTATCCCATGGTATGCTCGCACTGGATGTTGGAATCATTTCACACATGTATTGCGTTAAGTATGAGGCTTCCCCCATGTTCCTTCTCCTGACTGCCATTTCTTCTGCGTTGTATCCTTCGCATTGCATCCAGTTTTTTTTCAGGCAGTGGAATCCTAATGCGTTTGCGTTTGTTATGACGTCGTGGAGTACTCCTTTTTGCACTCCTCCGACGCCGGTTAAGTGCATTTCCGGTAGTGTATCGAGGGTTCCTACGCCGCTTAGCATTGGCATGATTGACTCCCAGAATATTTCGGGCTCCAGAATTCTTTGTACTTCATCTATGAATATTTCGTCCGGGTGTTCGGATAGTATTGTTTTTGCATCGTATGGTAGGGCGATTATTTCGGAGTGTATGTGGCTTTCTATTTTCTGCACCTGGTCTATTGGGAATAGTGGTTTGGAGGCGGCTAATAGTGGTGATTCATCTATCATCCGTTTTGCCGTCGCCAGTAGTTTGTTGCTTTGTCGTTGTGAGAGTGACATGAATGCTATTTTGTAGCTGGGTTTTGTGTAGAAGTCGTATAGTGCGTGGAATGCTGAAGTAAATGATTTTGTTCCTCCACGTGGGTATTGTGATACTGTTTTTGGGTGTGTTGTTTGGTGCGTTAATAGTTCTCTTGCTTGCGCTCTTAGCGTTAGCGGTCTGTTGTTGTATCTAACATATTTCTCGAAATTCAGCGGGTTTTTTAGTATGTCTTCAACTATTTTATTCACGTCTTCCGTGGTTTGTTCCGTGTCAGTCATACGATTTTCCCCCCGTGTTTTGTTTTTTTTCAGAGTTCGTTTTTTTAGCATTGTCTTTTATTTGGTATTGTAGTATTTGGATTTTTTTCTTCCTCCCAGCCGCAGTCAACTGCCTGGCCGATACCTGTTGTTGTATCTTTTACACGCCCGCATCGTTTACTTATCGTACTTCCGTGTTAACCGCCCGTATGCGTTTTTCTATGGATTTTTTATCATCGCCGTGCATCGTTAGATAAATTATCAACCCCTATTTCCTCGATGAACTCTAATGCGAATTTTATCCCCGAATAAAATCCATCATTCCAGTCACCGGACATTAATTTATACTCCTGGAAGGCAGCGGCGTACTCTTCTAATTTCATTTGTTCAGCTTTCTGTAACTTCATTTTAGTTTCGTAATCTTTTTTTGGTGAAAATAAACATCTAAACTCCGATTAATGATATTATCCATTCCATCACTCCATTCTCCCCGCTTCGTATTTATATTCGAATGTCTCGAATATAATCCGAACGTCAACTCTCCTAATACCGGGAGAGTTATTTTTTTCCGGATCTCAATAATTTTAATTCCCATTTTAATGTTTCGTTCATTATATTTGAATCCTCGACGTCGGGGGGTAATTACGTTTGATTGCCTCCCCGTCACAAGCAGTTCCCTCTGAATGGCGTCTCCGGGAAACCAGCAGTTCCAGTTCCCCGCTCTAGAGTGGAATAGCTTAGTGCGGTCATGGGATACCTGACTCCGATTGACGTATCCCATTATCCTCGCTTCATGTTCGTATTATTCCGAGGTTAATGCGAACCGCAGCAGCGGCCGCAGCTTTTCCCGTAGAAAAGTTTGTATTAACCAGAATAATGCGCAACATGTGTTTGGGGGGGGGTGCTTTAGGGTTATGCAAATTGCGGCGATCATAATCATCATGTTTCGATCCTTGTTTGTTGTTTCAATCCTTGTTTGTTTCAATCCTTGTTTTTAATGGAAGTTCCTCTGCAACCCTGCTTCAGTTAATGTTTCCGTGTTAACCGCCCCTTTTTTTTATTTCAGTCAATGTTTCTTATTCCTGTTTTGTTGAGTTTTCAGTTTCGTTTGTTTCGAGTGGTGTTTTAATCCCCCTGTAAGTTCCTACGACTTCATTGAATTCTATTTTCCTCGCTTCCCTCCCATTTATGTTTCCCGGTTCACCTCCGATGAAGTTTCCAAGTTCATATATCTCTAATTCCGTGTGTGTGTTTACTTCATCTCTGATGAAGTTTCCGAGTTCGTATACCTCTGATTCCGTGTGTGTGTTTACTTCATCTTTCCGGTTTTCATTCTCGCATCCATTCAAGCATTTAGGTGCGAACTTGCTGCTGATCACAATATTACTCCATTCATCTATTATCGTGTCGCCGTTAAGTTCCGGGGTTCTGATTAATTCCTTTTTACATTCCCTGCATACGCATTTAATTAAGTATCTTGCCATTTTTTTAAGTTTGCTTTATTTTTGTATTTTCAACACCCATGATTTCCCCCGTGTACTCGTTTATTTCTCTGTTTGTTTTGTCTGTCAAACCAATGGTCTGAGTGACTGTAATTACATAATATTTCTTTTTTCTCTCTCTCCCATTTGAAAGTTAATACCGCCATGTTGAATGAGTCTTCATTCATTTCCTTTAAGAATTTCCTCACCAGTTTTGTTTCACATCGACTGCATCCCATGCCCGCATCACACCCGCATGGGTCAATTATAATCCTGCAGTTTGGACAGTTTCTGACTCCTTTCTGGTTCGGATGATTCTCATGGAAACGACATACTCCGAAATTCCTTCCGACGCCCTGCTTGATTGCTTGCTCCTTTGTAATATACATTTTTTTATGTTGTTATTATTTGATTATTTGATTATTTAATTGTCTTTCATTCAATCCAATTCCTCCGTTTCATCTCAAAATAACATTTCGCAGTTGCCCTGACATCAAATAAAGCGTTATGAGCGTCCTCGAATCCGATGTTAAACAGGAATTTATGCAGTTCCATTAATTTAGGTGGTTTGAGACCGCCGATCCGGTTATGGAGGTTACACCTCTTTTTCCCGGCTTCCATTGTGCATGTTAATTGTTTTTTCATTAAGTCGTTTGTTATATTCTTTTTGATTAATTCCGCTGCCATTACTTTACAATCGAAATTAACGTTATGGCAGATTACCTGATCCGACACATTCAATAAGTCTGTGAACGCTTGCAGCACCGCCATTAAATCCTCTCCTTTTTCCGTTGCAATGACTGTTGTAATACCGTGGATGTCTGCTACGTCATCCGGTATAATCCACCCATCTGGTTTAATTATCCGGTCAAACTCGATGAATAAGTTTTTATCCTCATATACCTGACCGGCTAATTGCACAACCCTCGGCATCGTGAACGTTCCCGGCGCCCCCCGCCGGCGCACCGGCAGTCCATTCGTTTCCGTATCAAAAAATAGTCTTGTTTTCATTTTTGTTCAATTACCGCTGCTACCGTTTTTTCTGTTTCCGGTTCATTTTTCTTGTTATCAATTTTATTCCGATAATTTTGTATTATAACCATAATATCAATCTTCGGAGCGTCCTTCCCGCACCCACTTTTAACATTCCTAGTCATATCCAACTCTCTCATCGTTCTGTTGAAGCTGTCAAGCATTCTACTGAAATCCCAAACCCTCCCTGAAGACTTTGAACCCGTGATACCTCTAAGGATCATAATAGCCATTTGCCCGGCGAAAAACAATTGCGTTCTATCAGTGATGGTGAATTTCGCTTCGATAATCTGAAAAAAGAAATCACAGAAATCCTCCTCATATCTGTTGATACAAAAACACTTCCCGAACGCGGCGTCCGGTTGAAAATTAGGCGCCGTTACTAATCTCGCTGCATTTGGTGACATTGTTAATCCGGTTCTTATATCTTTGATTGCTTGCATTAATCTTCCTTCAGGTGTTCTTGCTCCTGTTGTAGCGCCTCCATGCAATTTACATCTTGTTTTATGGCGCATAGGATAGCGCTGACACGGTTCGCCGTTACGTTTTTTTGCATTACATCTGCCGGGTCTCTCGTTTAAGACATTAGATTTTTGTTTTTTATCTTCAATCCCAGGGGAATTATCGTTAGCCGCCACCATTTTTTTATTTCTTGTTTGCTACATGTGTTTCGATCCAAATTCCATCAACTCCTTTTTTGTACCAATTATGCCCTGATACTGGTTCAGGGTAACCTGCTGCAAGCCAATCCTTCCTGCATAATACGCGCCCATTGTCGTTGGCGTCGTGGGGATACAGTCTGAATTTTGTTGTATTCCATTCGCATCCCGGGCATATTTTATTTTTCACGCATTCATCAACCGTCCGCATAACGACGGCGGGGTTTGTTTTTACTTTCACTTTTTTTATATTCTGCTCTTTATTTTCCAGTTCTTGAATTAAGTTTAATGCTTCCTCCCGTGTTTTAATCTTAGAATTCGGGCCGTAAACTAATTTATTTACTTTACCGTAAATCGTACCCGGCACTTTCTCCATAACGTTGAAAATGTCTCCGTGTATTAATGAGACTTCTTTATCGCTCCCCACCACAATGAAACGACAGCAGCTGTTGCATGTTTCGGATGCAGGGCAGAATCGGCAGCATTTCGTTTCCTCGCATGGGTTGCCTGATACGTGCCCGCATACATTGTTGCCTTTGACGCTCCTGCATATGTTGACGTGTTTGCAGTCCGCTGCCATTAGCTTTCGCAGGTCCGCTAAATTTTTCTCCCTGTTTACTAGTTCAAAAGCCTTCTCCTCTGTTTTCAGGATTATTTGTTCTTTCTCCGCTTTTTCAAGTGCATCCTTCCATAATTTCCGGGTGGCGTTTTCTTTTTTCAGGTTATATTTTTCGCCTTTAGTTTTGTCACATCTGTTTAGGCAGGTTCTGAATTTCCTGTGTTCACATATTTTGCAGCATAGATTTTCTTCGCATTGAGGTTTACCGAATAAGAATTTACACGATGTTTTTCCTGAATCTGTTACGAATACATTGTTTGGATTGCAGAACATTGATTTTTTAGTTTTAAGAGTGTTTAGGATTCTCTCAAGTTCAGTGTGTCCGTACTCGTTTACTGTTTGCGTGTATTTTGTTTCTCTGGTTCTTTTTTTCCCGAATGAGACTGATATTACGTCTCCGGTTCCACTTAGTTTTATGTAATCAGGAGCTTTCATGTATTTCCCTTTAAAGTAACTTTAAGATTAAGTCTTAATAAAATAAAGTAACTTTAGGGAATACACTGTATTCTAGAAAAAAAAAGAATTCAAAACAATTTATTGAAGGCTGCGCTTAATTTAGTGATTCCCTGTAACATGGTTTTAGCAGTTTCAAGACAATCCCCTCCGATTTCATTTCTGATTTGATACGGTATTGCATTGAAATTGACGGCTAAGCCTAATACTTTTCTCTGGGCAAGTCCTGCGGCAGCATAAGAGGAAATTAATTTGAATAAATCATAATCTATTTCATAAACATTCCACGAGTAATATGATGCGTAAACTCCGTCTAATGCAGTTACTGTTGTCGGCGCTGTTGTTACGTTTATTATTCCATCGTCGCATACAACTGATGTTACTGTTTTGCTGCTGCCATAGACTCTGAAATTGTTTACAGTTGACAATGTTGCATAGTAGATTAAGACATCACTTGCATCTACGTCTCCATCTAAGTCTGCGTCTGCAATCGGGTAATTCGCGACCCTGAATTCTTTGTTGCTGCCGTCAATGACTCCTTCAATGTTTTCGCATAGGTGACGGCGTGTTATTTTGTCTCGTACCCATTTGTCTGCGGTTGAAATAAATTCTGTTAAATCAGAGCACTGGCTTGTGTCTATGCTGCAAATTTTCCTGATTTGGCTGTCTGTTGCGTATGTCATGTTATTAATTAAATTCTATGATTGAAATCGGCTGGAAATTGTGAGCGATTTTCAGAGGGCATGGAATATATAACAACTACACCCCCCACCCCTAATGTTTCTCATGTAGTAATAAACAAATAATATTATAAGATTGTTTTTCTGAAATTAAATATTATTTTCTTTTTCTGTAATATCTGTAATAGTATAAAAGTAAACTTCCCGCACCTCCTGCGCTTAGATAGTAAATCCATTTCGGAATCTCATCTGGAATGTTTTCACAGAATACTATTGTTCCACTTGGGTCTGCTATGTAAGTGAATTCGCAAGCATCCCAATCGCTGTTGTTGAGTTGCGCGTTTACGATTTTGCCTGATGGGCAGATTCCGGAAACATTGTTGAGTTTGAAATGTATTACTTCGTTTGGTGTTGGATCATAAGTTAGTGTTGTACAGTTGTATGTTGGAGTGCAGTTTGAGGAGTTTGATTTCGTGTATGTGACGTTAACGGTTTCGTTGCATGTGTTGTTGTCGTATTCTATTTTGTAGTAGTTATCCACTTGCGTATTATTCATTTGGCATGCGTCTGAGTAATTTAGAGTCCATGAGCCGTTAACTAAGTTTGGAGTGCAGTTTCCGCTTGAGCTGTTTACGCTAAGATTATATTGTACACTCCAATTACAATTACCAACATGATCGCATACGTAGCAATTCCATCCATACGTGCCTGATGTTAGGTTAACATCCCATGTTGAAGTGTTTGTTGTTCCCTCGATTGATTGTATGTTTGTGTAGTTTACTGCTCCAAGGGAATCCCAGATGTATATTGTCACGTTACTTAAATTAAAGTTATCAGTTGACGTGCATGTGAATGTATTGTTATTCCACTCGCTCACGGTTCCGTTTACAGGGCTGATTAAGTTTGTTACCGGGTAATCTACATCAAACCCGTAGGTTGCTGTAATGCAGCCCGTATTGTGCCCTAAAACGCTGGGGTCAATTACACATACACTGCCTTTACATTCACTTGAATTAATGTATAAAATGAAATAATCTTCGTCTTCAACTAAGATTACTTTATAATCATTTTTCATATCACTGAAATCAAACGTGTAATCACCCCAAACAAAAACGAGCATTTCCTTTGAAACGAGGCGTACGTTTTGTTTAGGTACGCCTATTCCAATTTTACCGGATGGTTTTTTTAGTGTAATACTAACCTTATATTCTTCCCCTTTAGGTTTTGTTTTCTTTTTTTTAACAACATATTTTAGTGTTGAATCAGTAGATTCCTTGTCTGAGTATTCAATGAATTTTCCATTAAACTCTTTCCCGAAAACCCAGTCTTTTGTTTTGTTTTTATTATTCCATCTAATCGCATTAGATTTAACTTTGGTCTCATTAACTTTTCTATTTAACCCCATCATTTTTATTTCGCTGCTTAGGGAATAAGTTAAGCCACCTAATTCGGAATATGTATGGTAGTCTGATGAACAGCAGGTTATGTTCATTAGAGCATCACTCCCCCACCCGGAAGTGTCAATTAAATTCTGTACCCCGTATGTTGTTCCAGACGTTAGTGTGTAGTTATTCCATTTCTCAACCTCACCTGCTGTGTAAATACTGCAATTTAAGTCGTATAAATATATATCAGACGTACTTAAATTCAATGTAAAATCACCGTTAAACCATGTACTTCCGTCAGCAGCGGGGGTGTATGATGACCATACTGGATTAATGTTGTCTATTATGATGTTGTAGGAGGGTTGCATGTAAACTGATGTTACTCCATTACTGCATTCGAGCGTATAGTTTACGATGCATGTTTCGGTTATAACTTGAAGTGGTTGGTAAGTGCTGCTGAATATTTCACCAGTTAATTCTGTTGCATTCAGAATAAATCCAGATTCATTACAATTTATGTTATATGTCATGTTCACGTAAGTAGAGTAATCAGCAGGACAATGCCGGTATCCGGACATCGTAATATTCGTCACATTATTGTAGTGGTTATTCGTATTGTTATTCGGCGATGAAATCACGAGGCTTGGAGTGCAAACATATGTGCAGCCGGTTGTACCAGCATCATTCCAGCCAGTTGTCGTATCACAGGTGTTATTATCACCCGTACTCGAAAGCCAATCCGCGGAATATATGTCATAAACAAGATTACTGCAAGCGGTATTATTGGTTATTATGTCCCCAGAGGAAGCATCAAAATAAACTCCGTACAGGAACGCATTATTGAAAACTGAGTTTGAAATATTATTGTTGAATGATAAATTTAGAAACAAGTCGTGCATCCAATTTTTCGAGGAATTACAATTCTGGATTACACTGTTATTCGTGTTCAAGAGTTTAATCCCCTTATCGTTATTCTCCTTTAAGGTGTCATTAATTAATGTAATATTCGTTGAGGTGTTTAAGAAGATTCCTTTATCGAAGTCGGTTACTACACAGTTCTGGATTGTGTTATTCGCCTTAGTATTTAAGTGAATACCCTTATTTCCACCATAATGCTCCAAAACTTCCGCAGCAGACAAACTTCTGTTGTAGATGCGGACTTCGTCGATGAGGCCGTTGAAATAAAGATCAGGTGCTCCCTCACTTACTCCTGCTCCTATTCTTAATGGTTGTTGAGTATTTCCAGCACGGGTTCCTGAAACAGGTCCCCACAAAATATTGTCAATATAAAATTTCATACTTCCAGCAGAGTAAACAGCTACCAAATGAGTCCACCTGTTTAACACTACTGCCGATGCTGTTAATACCTGCCACTCATTATTCTCCCCATTTCCTACCCAAAACTGCCATTTATTATTATTTCCTGCGTAGATAATATAGCCTCTACAGGGAGAAATATCT
>MNVA01000074.1:0-288 GCA_001871325.1 Ignavibacteria bacterium CG1_02_37_35 | reverse complement strand
CAAAACTCAGGGCATTACCTACCTTACCAGTAGCGCCATAAGTCACTCCTCCTGATTGGGTTCCGTTATTTCCGTAGCCAGAGGAATCATAAAGAGTGCCACTGGTTTCATCAAATTTCCAATAACCAACTAAACCATGAGTAAAAGGAGCTAAACTGAGGTTAGTGCCAATTTCATATTCAGCTAAGTCAACACCGCCATCTTTGGCAGCTCTTTCAGTGTATTTTTCAGATTCAAATAAAGCAGTTAATTTGTAAGAACCGCCTACTACATAGGTATAGTATTGTC
>MNVA01000198.1 GCA_001871325.1 Ignavibacteria bacterium CG1_02_37_35 | reverse complement strand
TAAACACAGGTAAGGCAATATTTAATTGTTATCGGGTTAATATGGTAGATCTTTTGCAAAATGCTCGCGTTAATTTTCCATTCAGTAAAAAAGTTAAAACTTCCGATACAAATCTCAATTACAGTTTAAGCAGTTTTAAATCACGAAAAATATGGGTAAAACGTGGAGATGTCCACGCTATACACCGCGAAGACGTTTCACCCGTTTACAGTGATGAAGAATTATTAAACTTGCTGAAAGAATTTTCAAACCGCGGAATTGAATATGCAATTTTACAGGAACATTTAGATGGAGACGTAATTAAATTTTACAGTGTAAAGGATGCTTCATTTTTTTATTGGTACTACCTGAATGGTATTAATCATACCAAATTCGAACTGGATAAGTTAAAAGAGTATGCTGATGTTTCTGCTGAGAAATTAGAATTAACCATATACGGCGGAGATGCAATTGTATCTGCCGAAGGGGAGATATCAATAATAGATATAAATGATTGGCCAAGTTTCGCTCCGATAAGAGATGAGGCAAGTAAAATTATTGCCAATACCATTTACAAAAAAGCAATCAACTATTCTAATCTAATAACTCACGAAGGAAAAACTTATGTCAATTATAGTAGATGAACAGAAGTTCGTAAACATTAAAACCGAAATTCCGGGACCAAAATCATTAGCATTGTTTAATGAAGAACAGAACTACATTGCGCCTGGTATTCAAACAATAGCAACACGTTCTAAAATCGCAATTGAGCGTGGTGAAGGAAATTTTGTTTATGATGTTGACGGTAACAGATACATCGATTTCTTTGTAGGTGTTGGCGTTGCAAGTCTTGGATATAATCATCCGACTTATACCAAAATGATGAAAGAACAAATTGATCACATTCACGTTGGAAGTTTTACATCCGAAAACAGAGTAAAGCTGACTAAACTTCTTTCGGAAATTGCAATAGGTGATTTGAAATGGAGCCAGTTTTACAGCGGAGGCGCGGAAGCTGTTGAAGCAGCTTTGAGGATGGCAAAATCTTATACAAAGAAAACCGAGTTCATCGGATTCTGGAATGGCTTCCACGGTAAGACTGTTGGCGTGCTTGGTTTACTTGGCGATAATTTTAAGTTTGGTCTTGGACCATTACCAGCGGGAATTTACAATACGCCTTATGCATATTGCAGACATTGCGAATTCAACCAAACTTTTCCCGGATGTAATTGGGAATGTGTTGATCATATAAAGAAAAAAATTCGTTATGAAACCACAAATAATATTGCTGCAATAATCGTTGAACCAATTCAAGGAACGGCGGGTAATGTTGTACCTGCACCTGGATTTTTAAAAGAACTTAGAAAACTTGCTGATGAAATTGGTGCATTATTAATTTGTGATGAAATGATAACCGGTTTCGGCAGAACCGGAAAAATGTTTGGGACACAGCACGAAGATATTGTCCCTGATATTATTACTATTGGTAAAGGATTTGGCGGAGGTTTTCCAATGACCGGTGTTATGTCTCGCAAAGAAATAATATTTGCTAAACCATTTGGAAATCCAAGCGGAAGTTCCTCCAGCTATGGCGGAAATCCATTAGCATCAACTGCTGCTTATGCAACTGTTAAAACAATTGTTGAAGAAGGATTAGTTGAAAATTCAGCAACAGTCGGTGCATTTATGCTTGAGAAGTTCAACGAAATGAAACAAAGAATTCCTATCATCGGTGATGTGCGTGGCAAAGGATTAATGATTGGAATTGAATTGGTAAAGGGAAAAGATTCAAAAGAAAAACTTGATAAGAAATATACCGAAATGGTCTTCCAGGAATGTTTGAAACGCGGATTGATTGTGATGGGTTACAATGCCGATATACGTGTTTATCCCTCGTTAATCGTTACTAAAGAAATTGCTGAAGAAGGAATTCAAATTATGGAGGAAGCATTCACTTATGTGGCTGAACAAATTAAAAATTGAGTCAACGTATAAATCAGCAGACACCGAAGAATTTCTTGATCGGATTTTCTATCGTAAAGTTGGATATGGAATGGCAGTTGCATCTAAAGTGATTGGTCTAACACCAAATGCCGTTACATTTATCAGTATAATCTTTGGTGTTGCTGCCGGTCATTTATTCTTCTATCAAAACACAACAATAAATCTCATTGGCGTTTTGCTCTTAATTATTGCTGAGGCATTAGATGGGGCTGATGGACAGCTTGCCCGGATGACCAATACTTTTTCCCGCTATGGAAGAATATTCGATGGGGTTGCCGGTAATTTATGGTTTATTAGTATCTACTTACATATGTCAGCAAGGTTTATTATAGAAAGCGGAACTCCATTCATATTACTGCTTGCATTGATTTCTGGAATAAGTCATTCTTTTCAAAGTGCAATGGCTGATTACTACAGAATCTTTTATTTGTACTTTACTCAAAGTAAGAATAAAGATATCGATGATCTTAACGAGGTTAAAGAAACTTATTCTAAACTATCCTGGATAAAAACACCTTTTAGGAAATTCCTTCTTCGAGTTTATATAAATTATACTCATCAACAGCATTTACTTGCAAAGCATGTGAGAAGTTTATACAAGTATGTTGAAGATAATTTCAGAGGAAACGTCCAGTCGTGGCTTATTGAAGAATACCGCAAATTTAACAAACCAATGATTAAGTATCAGAATATTTTAACTACTAATACAAGAATGATTGTTCTGTTCATTGCAGTCTTTTGGGGTAATATTCTTCACTATTTCCTTTTCGAATTAATAGTGCTCAATCTTGTACTAATCTACTTTGTAATTAAAGAAGAAAAAATTCACAAATATTTATTTGAGTTTGTAAAAGGTAAAAAGGAACATCTAAATGATTAAAGGCGCTATAGTTGGTTTTGGCAAAATAGCAAGAACTAATCATCTTGAAGCTTTTCAATCAGAAGAATTGCAAAGGAGTTTTGATATAACTTCTGCGGTAGAATTAGATACTAACACAAGAGAGAGATGTAGGAAAGAGTATAGCAGGATAAATTTTTATGAATCATTAGACGAAATGTACTCAAATGATAAAGTTGATTTTATTGATATAACTACGCCTCCAAAATATCACAAAGAAATTATAGAGTGGGCTGTTGCTAAGAAGCTGAATATAATTTGCGAAAAACCTTTCACACTTTCTTATCGGGAAGCTGAAGAACTATATAATAAACTTAATGATTCGAACATACTTTTTACCCCTTGTCATCAATATAAATATTCACCGCTGTGGAGTGAATTTAAATCTCTGCTTGATGAGTTAGATAAGGATGTAAAAGTATTTTTACAATTTAATGTGTTCAGAACCGGTGCCGACCCGGGATTAAATACAAATGTTTCACCCTGGCGGTTAAATAAAGAAATCAGCGGAGGCGGTATTTTATCAGACACCGGATTTCATTATCTATACCTTTCCAATTGGCTTTTAGGCAAAC
The DNA here is from genome assembly GCA_001871325.1 of Ignavibacteria bacterium CG1_02_37_35. Classification (GTDB taxonomy): domain Bacteria; phylum Bacteroidota; class Ignavibacteria; order Ignavibacteriales; family Ignavibacteriaceae; genus UBA1563. The sequence continues at coordinate 11,395 of MNVA01000198.1, read as the reverse complement.
CAAGAAAAGTTACAACGATAAATCATAATCTTGCTCATAGCAGTTTTCAGGTTGAAGATACTTCTCAGGTTATTTTAGAATACGATAGAGGAACTATCCAAATCAATCTAACGTGGGCATATCACGGAAGAAGAAATGAAGCGAAGTTAATATCGAAAACAGGAAGCATCTTTTATGACGGTAGTAATTATCTGATTAAAAATTTTAATGGTAAAGAAGAAAAAATTTCTGTGCCGGATGCTTCCGATAAATCCCATTATACAAGTCTTTATGCAAAATTGTTTTCTGATTTTGCAAAAGAAGTTCAAAAGAAAAATTTTCATAAGAAAGGATTACAAGACGCATACAACACAATTTATTTACTTGACAAATGTTATGAGTCAGCTTGCAAACGCAAGACGATAGAATTACGCAATGAGTAGAAAATCTAAAATAATTTTGTTTGCTGTGGGTATTGCAATATTTACTTATCTGGTATTGGATTTTGGCTTAAACAATGTTCTTATCAACCTAAGAAAAACCGGATGGTATTTTATTCCCGTTATAGGTATATGGGCTTTTGTTTACTTATTTAATGCGTTTTCCTGGCGTTTAATTATCGGAAACTCTACAAAAAAAATTCCTTTTTATAAAATTGTTTCAATAACTATAAGCGGCTTTGCAATAAACTATATAACTCCTTCTATAGCTATTGGAGGCGAACCATATCGAATAGCCGAGTTAAAGGAAACGCTAGGCACAAGTAAAGCAGTTTCCGTTACTTTGCTTTACACAATGATTCATATCCTTTCCTCATTTGTTTTTTGGATGTTAGTTATTGTACTTGCACTTGTATTACTTACACTTACATCAGTAACTAAAATTTCTTTAATCATTACCTTAATTGTTTTTTCGGGATTTGTTTATTTTTTTATAACTCGTCATAAAAAAGGCGTAGTAAAATCTTTACTTAAAATCTTCTTAAAAATTCCATTCATAAAAAAAATTGCATCCCCACTTTCTGGTAAGGCAGATTCGCTACAAAACATAGATGATCAAATAACCGAACTTTATCTGAAGCGCAAACGGGATTTTTACTTAGCACTATCCTGGGAAATTCTGGCACGCATTGTTAGCTCACTCGAAAACCTTTTTATTTTAAAAGCGATCGGGGTTGATATAACTTTTTCGGAAGCATTATTTATAAGTGCAGTTTCGTCTTTTGTCATAAATCTATTTTTCTTTATGCCATTAGAATTAGGTTCTCGCGAAGGTGGACTTGCTTTGGTACTAGGTAGTATAAAAATGACTTCATCACTTGGTATCTATTTGGGTTTAGTAAACAGAATACGTGAATTGTTCTGGATTTTAATCGGACTTATTCTTATTGCATTAAGTGGAAAGAAAATCAACAATAATTTAACAGCAGAAATTAATTATGATAAAAAATATATTATTTGATTTTGGTGGTACTTTAGATACTAATGGAATCCATTGGAGTGAAAAATTTTGGGAAGTTTATAAAGAATTTAACGTCCCTTTACTAAAAAGTGATTTCGAAGCTGCTTTCGTTAGTTCCAATATCAAAATAAAAGAATTAATTGATACCAATGATGATTTAAAATCAACATTGAGAAAAGAAGTAGAATGTCAATTCGATTTTCTCTTACAAAATGAATTCTTAGAAAATGCCGGAACAAATCATTTGATAGAAGAGATTGTTGAAAAATGCGTGCATGATGCTAAAAGTGAAATTATCAAAAGTAGAAAATTGTTAAATAGGCTTAGAAAAAATTATAAAATAGGAATCGTTTCAAATTATCACGGTAATCTTAAAACTGTTTTAAGATCCGAAGGTTTGGATGAAGTTGATGTAATTATTGATTCCGAAGTCGAACAAATCTTCAAACCGGATCCGAAAATATTTCAGTTGGCAATTAAAAGACTTCAAGCCAAGCCCTCCGAAACCGTTGTAATAGGGGATTCATATTCAAGGGATATTGATCCAGCAAAAAAATTGGGCTGCACTACAGTATGGCTGGATGTTAAAAGTTACACTAAACCTAAAGATACATCGGACGCGGATTATACAGTTAAATCTTTGTACGATATCGAAAAAATTATAGATAAAATAAATAACAAAAAATATTAGAGTTCATTATTTACAATATAAAAGAGAGAGAAAAATGGAAAACTTATCAATTCAACCGGCTAATGGAAAATTGGGTATTTTAATAGTCGGGCTAAATGGTGCTGTATCCACAACTTTTATCGCGGGGGTATTAAATATTAGGAATGGATATGCAAAACCTGTCGGTTCTTTAACCCAGATGCAAACAATAAGGTTAGGAAGTAGAATAGAAAACAACTTCCCGTTAATCAGAGATTTTGTTCCCTTAAGTTCTTTAGATAACCTCGTCTTTGGAGGATGGGATATACGTAATGAAACGTGTCTCGATTCAGCAATGGAATCGAAAGTCCTAAGCGAAAAAGATATTTTTTCTGTTCAAAAAGAGTTAGATCAAATTTCTCCCTTCAAAGGTGTTTTTATTCAGAATTATGTTAAGAAACTTAAAGGAACCTATATTAAAGAAGGGGAGAATAAATATGCACTTATGTTACAGATAAGAGATGATATTAAGAATTTTAAAAATACCTATAATTTATCTCGCGTTGTTGTCATTTGGTGTGGAAGCACTGAAATATATATTCCGATTAGCGCAGTTCACAAAGATATTCAATCATTTGAAAAGGGTATGAAAGAAAATCATTCTGATATTGCACCAAGTATGCTCTACGCTTATGCAGCTGTATCTGAAGGCGTTCCTTATGTAAATGGTTCACCTAATCTATCTGTTGACATTCCTGCTGTTCTTCATTTAGCAGAAAAAAACAATATTCCGATAGCCGGGAAAGATTTTAAAACAGGTCAAACACTAGTTAAAACTGTTATTGCCCCAATGCTTAAGGCAAGAATGCTGGGGTTAAACGGTTGGTTCTCCACAAATATTTTAGGTAACAGGGATGGTGAGGTTTTAGATGATCCGGGTTCATTCAAAACTAAAGAAGAAAGTAAACTATCAGTTTTAGATTCAATTCTGCAGCCTGATCTCTATCCAGATCTTTATTCAAATTATCACCATCTCGTAAGGATTAATTATTATCCGCCTAGGGGTGATAGTAAAGAAGGATGGGATAACATCGATATTTTTGGCTGGCTTAATTATCCTATGCAGATGAAGATTAACTTCTTATGCCGCGATTCAATCCTTGCTGCACCTATTGTATTAGATATAATTTTATTTATGGATTTAGCTCAACGTTCCGGAATGAAAGGAATTCAGCACTGGCTTTCGTTTTATTTTAAAAGCCCTATGCATGATGAGAATACAGTCCCCGAACAAGATTTATTTATTCAACTAATGAAATTAAAAAATACTCTTAGAGTACTAATGGGTGAAACTCCCATATCACATTTAAACGGCGAGGTTTCAAAGTTTATTGAAAATGAAATTTATTAAATGAAATAAATTGAGGTTCGGTATGAAAAAAGAATTACAGCTTGAATTTGATTATGAAGATATAAAAAGTTTCAGGATCGGATCATTAATGGTTCTTGAGCCAAAAAAAGATGCTTTTAATACATTGTTTAATTTTGATGAAAGCTTTGATATAATGGATTGGATGGATTTGGTAAAAGATGATAATTCAATAAAGGGAATCCTTTTTATAAGCAATGAAATCTGTTTTTCTGATGAAGCATACGTCCGGTATATATCGTCTATAACAGATCAACATATAGACCCGCAGCAGCCAAAATTTATAACAAAATTTGTTGACGGAAGAAAAAGAGAAATTCAAATAAATATGCTTAATAATTATATTCGAAAGATAATAGAATTTCCAAAAATGGTTTTTATGGCTTTAACAAATTGTGTTGTATCCCCCTTTTTGGGTGTAAGCTTGGCTGCTGACTTTAGAATTGCAAATCCGAATTTGGTTATACACTTGAATTCAAAAGAATATGGTTTACATCCTTCCGGTGGGGTACCATTTTTTTTAATGAGACATATCGGACTCTCAAAAGCACAAGAAATATTATACAGCAGAAGATTTATTAAAAGTTCCGAAGCCAACGAGTTGGGAATAATCAACTATCTAACTTCAGAAAATAATTTTAGAAAAGATGCACTTTCTTTTGCAATTGAAATAATAAATTCAACCAACGTAGAATACTTTTATTACACAAAAAAATTAGTAAACTATAAATTATTAAGCGAGTTTAATTCTTATGTTGATATTGAATCGAATATGACTTTGCATTAGGTGAAGGCATAAGAAGCAGCTTAAATCTGTGTTGTAGACTGCATAAACTAAATTTTTATATCGTCTCCATTTACAATTGAAATTGGATCTGAAAAAAAATGTTTTAAGGTTTTTTGTCTTATCAATCGCTCCTTTTAGAATTAAATTAAGCTCCCTCGAGCTTAGCATTTCTATTGGTTGCAAATAACTTACTTAAAACTAATAAATCTCAAGCGAAAGATTAAAGGTGGAAATTCTCAATCAATCTGAAGAATATGTTACAAAGTTGCTAACTGAAAATCTTCCGAAAGGATGTCTTTTCCATAATTTAAGGCATACTTTTGAAGTTTATAAATCCGCTAAGGAAATCGGAAAAAATTCAGGATTATCAAAAGATCAGCTTAATATTTTACTTATTGCCGCATTATTTCACGATACAGGTATAACCCAAAATTATAATTTTCACGAAGAAAAAAGTGTTGAAATATGCGAAAAATTTCTGAAGCAGAATAATTTTTCATCAAACGAAATAGATCATATTTCTAAAATAATTATGGTTACTAAAACTCCTCATAATCCGGAAACGATGTTAGAAAAAATTATTTGCGATGCGGACATTTCACATATAGGCAAAAGAGGATATTTTTTTAAATTGAAGCTGTTAAGAAAAGAATGGGAAATTATGCTTTATAAACAATTTTCGGATACTGAATGGTACAGTCTTAACATTAACTTTTTAAATGAAAATTATTTCTTTACAGAGTATGCCAAAATAACTTTTGAGAAAGGAAAAGAAAGTAATTTGAAAAAACTTGAAGCGATGTTAAAGAAAACCAGGGCTGAATAAAAAACAATTAATAGTAAATTTCCAAGAAGACTTCCTTTATTAAGCGAAATGATTTTTTCATATTTATTTTTTTTAAAAAATACTTCCTTTATCCCAATCCAGGACAGGAATAGTAATCCAATTAATTGTGCAATAAGTTTAATTGTTGGATCTAATTCTACTTGTCCAATTCCTATAAGGAATGATAAACTAAAAATAAATCCTGCAAAGGCATCAATTATAGCTATTGTAAATCCTTCCCAAAATCCTTTTTCAACAGACCGTTTTAGCATAATCATTCCTAATGGACCAATGGGGACAGAAAATATTAACCCTATAAAAAATGCTATAATTATCATCAATCATTAACCCCTAAATATTGTTTTGGCTGCCATCATAACAAGCACATAATTAGCTGCTAATGTTTTAGATATTTGCTTTGTTTCAACAGTATAATTTTTTATTGAACCAATTAAACCAGCTTTACGGATTTTTGTTAAATGATAAACTCCCCACAAATATTCAAATTTAATTTTCTTCCCTTTGCTCTTATAATACAAATTCAACATAGTCTCAATTCCGTATTGTGTAGACCTGATATCTTCAAGAAAAGGGAGAATATCTATTTTGTAGAGGGCACGTTCACCGGCAAGCATTTGTAAAGGATTCAATTTTTCATCAAACTTATTTTCTGTAGGATGCCCAATTACCATTCCTGCTTCTTTGTTCACTAATGGTACAATAAGTTGCTTAATATGTTTTTCTTCAAAGTTGAGAATATCGGCATCAATGAATACTATTATATCTCCGCTTGCTTTTTCAACCCCTTCAATCATTGCAAAAGATTTACCCCGATTCTTTTCAAATTCGATATATGTGAATTTTGGATTACTTATAAACTTCTCCAAATTTTCAGCGGTTTTATCAGTGGAACCATCATTAAAAACAATCACTTCGTCAATTATTTTACTATCTAATGTTGTTTTAACTACTGCGGCTACTGAATTTTCTTCGTTATAAGCAGAGATTACAGCAGATATTTCTACATCATTCAACATTGTTTTTCCCTTAATGTTTTTTCATTAGTGAGTTCTAAAAATTTCCGTATTTCAAAGTTTACCAGATTTCATTATCCCAATTAAAAGCCGCCATATACCTAATAATTGTTTTTTTATAATAAATTTTATTTCTGTTATTTGCATTAACTAATGGAAGCAGCATGCAATCTATCTTCCTGTAACCTTCAAGTAAGTTGTTACTTTTACTAAATAATTTGCTTTTGCTTCCGTTAACTGATCTTGTGTTTGCTGCAGTAACGCTTGCGCTTCCAGCAAATCCGAAACGGTAATCAAACCATTTTTATAACTATCTTCATTCACCTTAAAGTTTTCTTCGGCTTGTGCTTTCGATTCTTCGCTTAATAAATATTGTTTGTAAGCGTCATTCAAGTCCTGCCAGGCTTTTTCGATTTGTAAAAGGAGCAATTCCGAATTGTTCTTAAAATTATTCTCGGCGATTTCTTCTTTAATACTTCTTTCCTGAAGTTCATAAGAGCCGCCCCACCATCCGGAAATTGGAACCGACACCGTTCCATATACCATCCCCAAAGTCCTTTCTTTGCTTTCGTCAAATTTCATATACATCCCGCTAACGCCAATACCTGCCTGCGGTAGATATTCTCCGCGTTTTATTTTTGTTTGAAGTTCCTCTGCTTCAACCGATTTTTCAAGCAATGAATATTCGACTCTCTTTTTCAGAGCTTCGTTTTTATCAACAAAATAACTTTGGGGTAAATCTGGAATTTCCAATTCATCTTTAAACACTAAACTTGAATCGTATGGTATTCCGATATGCTGGCAGAAAGCCATTGCAGCAAGTTTTCTTCCATTCTCTAATTTCGATTTGTTCAGAAGAACTTCGCTCAATTTTAATTTTACTTTTAAAACATCATTCTTCATCACTATACCGGATTTATAAGCATCTTCTACTTGAAGTAATAGTCGGTTTAATAGCTCTTCATATTTTTTTATTGTTCTGGATTTTTCTTCGAGAGAAACAATTAACCAATACTGTTCTTCGGTTTTCAAAAGTATCTCATCTTCAGTCATCTTATCTTTAAGCTCGGATACATCTTCGCCTAAAGAGGCAAGTTTATTTCCATAAATTATTCTCCCACCGGTAAAGATTGGTTGAATTGCATTAATATAGCCGACGGTTCCTTTTTTTAGTAAGCCTATAGTTGAACTCGGGAAATATGCAAACTGAGTTGCGCTTCCGAGATTTGCTGGATCGCCATCATAAACGGGAAGATCACCGCCTTGCATTTCCATTTCTATCAAGCTTTTCTTGGCATTCCACATAAAGCCACCCGCACTTATGTTAGGGAAGTAATTTGTAAAAGCTGATTTTTTTATCTGACGTGAAGCTTCAATTTCTAATTTGCTGTTTTTACTTTTTGCATTGTTCTGCAATGCGAGTTGTTTGCTCTCTTCGCGCGTTAAAACTCTTTGAGCAAAAATCTGGTTTACACTAAACAGTATAATTAGCAGAATATAAAAATTTATTTTTTTCATAATACTTCACTCTCCGAAAGTTTATCAAAATCTCTTCTATGAAACAGATAATAGAGTACCGGAAGAAAAACAAGCGACATTATCATTCCGAAAATCAATCCGAAGCATATTACAGATCCAAGTGGTCCCCACAAAGGTGAACGGCTTAAGATCATTGGAATAACGCCAACCGCGGCGGCTGCAGATGTAAGAAATATTGGACGCATTCTTCTTTTGGCTGCAGCAATTGCAGCTTCTTCAAGTGTGTGCCCGTGTTCGTGGCGAAGTGTTTCGGCATAGGAGATATAAATAATTCCGTTACGGACAATTATTCCCATCAAACTAATAATGCCCATTAAAGCTGTAACGCCGAACGGATAGCCGGTTATTTTTATTCCCAAAGCTGCACCGAAAATACTTAATGGCAGCGTCGTCATAATGAGAAGAGATGTTTTGATAGTTCTAAACTGGAATAATAAAATGATGAATATTATCGCAACAGTAATTGCCATAGCATAATAGACCGGTGTTAGCTCTTCATCACTTGTTTCATAATCGCCGCCGTAGCTGATAGATACACCAGCGGGCAATTTTAATCCATCTATAATAAGTTTTGCTTTATTAAAAACGACTGACTCGTAAATACCTCTTTCAACATCTACTAATACAGTTTCTGTGCGAACTCCGTTACGTCTGGCTATTACTCCTTCTGTCCATTCCGGTTGCGCATCAGCTAATTGCCTTACTTGCACCGACGAAATTAAAAACGGCGAGGTTACGTATTGGTTCATAATATCATCAACATTCGTCTTAATTTTTTTATCAACTTTCAGATTAACATCAACCGGGTAATCGCCTTCCCAGATTGTTGAAACCGGGAATCCTTTTGTTCCAACCAAAAGTGAATAATCTAATATCTGTTTTGAATAACCGAGACGGCTTGCTTCATCTTGTTTTAGATTGAGTCTTACCGCTTGTAGAGGTTCTTCATAATCTTTTCTAACCCATTTAGCGCCTTCTATTCCGCTCATAATGTTAGAGACTTGATCGGCAACTTGCTTTATAGTTTTTATGCTATCCCCTGAAATACGAATTTCAATCGAAGCTTTGGTCATTTTCATTTCAAGCTGCTTCCAACGAATATAAGCCTTCGGATTTATGTTACTGAATTTCTTACTGTATTCATCAAGTATTTCATTTGTTGCTTCGTTCGATTCCGTTATAACCAACAACTGTCCGTAATGTTTTGCCGGAAAATTCGGTGCATACGAAGTATGAAATCTTGGCGAACTAGTTCCAACAAACGCAGCAACTTCTTTAACTCTTTTATCTTTAATCAGTTTTTCTTCAACCTCTTTCATAACACGATCGGTTTGCTGTAAGGAACTGCCAACGGGTAGATATACTTCTACGGCAAATTGATTTCGTGCAAAAGGAGGAAACATTTGCATCGGTGTGATTAATAAAATTACGAGTCCGAGTATAAATGATGAAGCGCCAATAACAACAGTTGTTCTTTTCTTTTTAAAAGAGTTTTCTAAAATTTTATCATAAAAAGACTGCACCCAATTTAAAAACGCTCCCTTTTTCCCTTTGCTGTGTTCTCCTTTTATCCCTTGCTTTATGAATATATAACTCATTAACGGAACCAACACGACGGAAACAAGAAGCGAAATTAACAATGCATAAGTAACAGTGAGAGGTAATGATTTTACAAAATCTCCTGCAATCCCGGTCATTACAAACAATAGAGGTACAAAAGAAAAAATAAGTATTAATGTAGCTGAAAAAACCGAACCAAAAAGATCCGTCACACTCTGTGAAGCGGCATCGTGCGGCGTTATATTATTGTCAAGCTTTTCCACGTAATTATCAACAATTACTATCGCGTTATCCACCACCATTCCAAGAACAACTATTAACCCGGCAAGAGAAACGGTTTGCAAATCCATTCCTGTTACCCACATTATACCAAGTGTAATAAAAATCGAAATTGGGATAGAGGATGCAGCTACAAGAGCAACTCTTTTGGGCAATAGAAGGATTGTTACAAGAATAACCGCCATTATGGCTATCAGAAATTCTTTAAGAAAGTTATAAATGGACTTTGAAACAAAATCGGGCATATCTGAAATAATTCCAACGTGTACATCCGGCGGTATCTGCTTAGTAAATTTTTCAATTTCTTTTTTTACTTCATCCCCATATTGAACAATATTATTACCGGGAAGCATTTCAAGAGAAACAATCAAACATTTTTTACCGTTAAGGCGTATGTAAGAATCCGGCTCCGCATATTCTCTTACAACTTTTGCTACATCCTTAACACGGATAACATTGCCTATAGGATCGGAATATACAATTTGATTGGCGATATCGCTTTCCGTTTTATAACCGGACGGGATGTGTATCGGTCTTATAAATTTTCCGTCATCAATATCTCCGGCATAATTAACTGCACCTTGCGGTTTTAGAGCGGCAAACACCATAAGAGGTTTAATGCCGTAATTGGTCAGCTTGGCGTCATCTATATAAACATTGATCTCTTCTTTCTGTAACCCGTAATGTTTCACTCTTGATGTTGAAGGTATCTTTCGAACGCCATCTTCAAACTGTTCAATATATTTTTCAAGTTCCTTGTAAGTTTTTGTTTCGGATTCAACAGCCATCAACACCGCAGAGGTGTTCCCGAAATCATCATCTGCCGTAAGCGACATTATTCCGGAAGGGAGTTGTTCCTTCAACTCATTTAATCCGTGCCGGAGTTTTGCCCAAAATATCTTTGGATCTTTTTCTTTTCTCTGGACTTCGACATAAATAACCATAACATTTTCTTTTGAAACGGAATGAGTCTTCTTTTTATCAACAGCTTCATACTGGAATAAATAATTTTCTACTTTCTTAGTTAATTGTTCTTCTACTTGCTGAGATGATGCGCCCGGAAATATCCCTATAATCAATCCCTGTCGAATCTTAAATTCCGGAAATTCATCTCGAGGCATTTGGGTTAATGCTACTATTCCAAACAATACGAGAATCGTGGTGGCTGCTATTATGAACTCTTTATAACGGAGAATAACTTCTATTAACGTGCTTTTCGTTTTCATAATTTTCTTTTCCTATAGTTATCGGTTAACAATATGCACTGATGAATTGTCAACGAGTTTCTGCTGACCGGCAACTACAATTTGTTCCCCATCATTTAAGCCCTCAGTAATTTCAACACCATTTGATAATAGTTTTCCCGTCTTAACATATTTTCTAACCGCTTTATTTTTATTAACGACATACACAAAGTTTCTACCCTGCTCATCAACAAGAACTGCTCTGTTGGGAACACACAATCCTGCAGCTTGATTGGTTTTATTTTTATAAAGAGTAACATTACAAATCATACCGGGTTTTATTTGATGGTTTTTATTTACTATCCCAATTTTGATTTTATAAGTATGTGCAATAGGATCAGCCATCACACCAATTTCTTCAACCGTTCCCGTAAATTCGTAGTTATTCAGTGCACTAATTTTCATTTTGGCTTTATTACCAATTTTTATTGACGAGATTTCATTTTCGGACACCGGCACTCTGGCAAACACTTTTTCAATCTTTACAATGGTTATTGATGTTAAATTCGGTATTGCGCTCATTCCCGGTTCAATTGAGCGTTTACCAACAATACCTTCAACGGGCGAGTAAAGATTGCAATCGTCAAGATTCTTTTTTGCAATTAGAG
>MNVA01000070.1 GCA_001871325.1 Ignavibacteria bacterium CG1_02_37_35 | reverse complement strand
CTTTTTTAATAACTTTCACCCAAATTTCGTTCTCAAGAACTTTCACTTTGTAGGTTGAAAGCCCGCTTCTTCCGTCGGGTTGTGAACCAGTTTCAAGATTAAACTGCCAACCGTGCGCAGGACAAAAAACTTTTCCGTCATCAAGAAATCCGTCATAAATTAGAGAAATATGTTGATGCGGACAAACATTCGAAAGCGCGTAAAATTTCCCTTTAACTTTGAAGAGTGCAATTTCTTCCGAGCCGACAATGAACTTTTTCCCTTGATTTTCTTTTACATCACCGAGTGTGCAAATTTTGGCAAAACCTTCCATTTCGCTCATAACGTTTCAAACCTTTCCCCGACTGAAAATCCCTTTTCACTTTTTGCAACAGTCGCAGCGGCAAAAAACGGATCGTGTTCAAAAACTAATTTCCAATTTTCTTCAACTGCCACGGGAAGGATTTCCTTCTTTTCGGAGAGCGTAATTAAAGGCTGCAAATCATATCCCATGATGTATGGCAATGGAATGTGAGAACTCGTCGGGAACAAATCGCCGCAAAACAAAAGTGTGGTTGTTGTATCAAATATTTTGAAAAGCCGTTGCCCGATGGTGTGTCCATTTATGGGCACTAATTCAATTTCATCGTCAAAAAGATTTTCTTTTTCATTAAAAAAATGAAGGATGCCGTTCTCTATAAGAGGTTGAAAATTTTCTTTTAGATAACTTCCTTTATCGCGGTCAGTCGCATTACTTCCCCAATCAAAATTTTCTTTCGCAACAAAATAATTTGCATTTGGAAAAGCCGGAACAAATTTCCCGTTTTCCCATTTTGTTGAACCTCCGGTATGATCAAAGTGAAGATGGGTGAGCAAAACATCGGTAATATCAGAAGGCACAACACCTACCTCCGTTAACGAATGTTCAAGAGTGTTTTTGGTGAAATCAATCTCATAGATTTCCTTCGCCCTGTCATTCCATTTGCCTCCCATTCCGGTGTCTATCAAAATTTTACGGGAAGCTGAAACCAGAAGAAGATTTCTCGTTACCAAAGAAATTCTATTCAATTGGTCTGCAGGGTTAGTCTTACTCCAAAGCGGTTTCGGAATTATTCCGAACATCGCACCGCCGTCTAACTTAAATCCACCCGATAAAAGTGAATGGACGCTATATTTTCCAATTTTCATATACGTTTATTATCCTTTGCAACAAAGTTAAAGAAGTTTATTTTAAAGAAAAAGATTCACATTAAATTTGAAAGAAATACTTCTGAAATCATTATTATTTTTCCTCATGGTTTTTACCTTCGGATTTACCGTTGCACAGACCCGTGCGCAAGATTCAACAAAAAGTTTAGCAATAAGGCCAAACAATTTTTTCCACATCCCCCTGACGCTATTTTACCAATCGGATGTTTCGTACACACTTTACGAAAATTTTATGCTGATAAGAAAAGCCAATACGGGAGACGCTCAAGCGGCGCATGAAATTGGAGTCCGCTATTTGGTTGGGCATGGTTTTGACGCCGACACCGTTCAAAGTTATTATTGGATCGAAAAAGCCGCAGAGAAAAAACTCCCCGTTGCTTTGTACAATCTCGGAATTTTTCAGAACAACGGCTGGGGAACAGAATGGAACCCGTATAAAGCCTTCGATAATTTTTATGCGGCTTCGGAAGAAGGATTCCCGCTCGGAAATTATGTTACCGGTTTATTCTTTACAGAAAATTTGGTGGTCCCAAGAGATTTATCCATAGCTTCCTATTTTATCAAAAAAGCTGCCGATCAAAACGTTGAACAAGCTAAAGAACTACTCAAAGAATTAAAGAAAAGAAATGCAGTTGAAGTTGATTCCGTTTATGTTTCTTCATTTTTTAAGAGAAGAGATGAAGCTGTTTCAAAAAAGAAAAATTCCTTTGCTCTTTCTTTTCTTGACTTTACGGCTGATTCAGCTACTGCAATTGATGATTCAACACTTCTCTTTGATGTAGTTCATGAAAAAGAAAACTTTAGCGATGAAAGAACTCTTTCTTCCACATTAAAAAATGATTCCACCCTCATTAACAAAATTTTAGAAGAAGCAAATTGGGGAAGTCCTGAAGCGCTTACCTTATTAGGAAGATATTATGAAAAAGGAGTACAGGTTAAGAAGCATGAAATTACTGCTGCAAGTTATTACTCCCGCGCTGTTAGAGTAGAATCATTTAAAGCTGCGAGACTTTTATTTGATTTGATCAAGTCTCCAAATTTTTTCACTCATCTTAAAAAGGAAGTTGAAAAAGGAACAGCCGAGGCGCAATTTGTATGGAGCAGTTTAATCGCACAGCAATTCGATAATCAAATAACGGGGAATGACGCTCTGAAGTTTTTACAAGAAGCCGCTAGAAAAAATCACCTGCCTTCACTTATTGAACTTGGCAATTGGAGTGTAGGCGGAATTATCGCTAACAAAAATATTGAAACCGGTAGAGAGCTTTGGCAGCACGCCGCGCAACTCGGAAACAAAGAAGCAGAAATTAGATTAGGTTTATTACAGCTTCTGAACGATGATGAAATCCAAAATAAAAACGAACTTTATCAAACATTTCTTATTGGAGAAGGTGAAGGTTCAATATTAGCACAGACGGCGCTGGGTATCTGTTTTGAGAAAGGAATAATTGTAAAAAAAGATTTAGCAAAAGCAGTTACCTATTATCGCAAATCTGCTTTTCGCGGAAGCCAAAATGCATTCTCAGCATTAAAAAGAATTTATGATAACCTGAGACCGAATGATTCGAGATTTATTGTTACAGAATAAGCAAAATTAGTTTTTGCGTTGGAAATATTGAATGAATGGATGAATGGATGAATGGATGAATGCATGTATGGTTGAATGGAGAAGTAATTTAAACAGTTTCCATTCGGTTATACAATGGACTTTTCTAATATTGAAACCTTATCTTTTACTACACTTTCTTTTTCTTTGCGGAAGAATAATTCTCCAGATCATATCTAATTTCCGTTCCCGGCATTTCAATTCTTTTGATCTGAATTTTTGCAATGGCAAAGAATTTCTCGGCAAGTGTATCGTGATAATCTGAAAAAATAAACACTTCCTTTATTCCTGCCGCTATTAATGCTTTTGAACAATTCGTACAAGGCATATTGGTAACGTAAGCAGTAGCGCCCTTCGTATTTACACCGTGGGATGAACATTGAAGAATGGCATTCATTTCGGCGTGGATGGTCCGCACACAATGATTATCAACCACCAAGCAGCCGGCTTCATCGCAATGGTCATCACCGGGAATTGAACCATTATAACCTGTTGAAAGAATTTGTCTGTCTTTCACAAGGACACAACCACAGTGCATACGCGGGCAAGTCGAGCGCTCGGATACCAGCATGGCAACTTTTAAAAAATAATTATCCCAGGATGGTCTGTTTCGTTTGGTTGTATTCATAATAAAAAAGAGATAAAGGAAATGAAAGGGGCGCCACAGGCGCCCGTTATTATTTTTGAAGAGGATTATCTTCCCAATTGATCTAATTTTTCTTTACGCGCTAACAAGGTAGCTTCGTCTTCAACACGGTCGGTATCCGGTATGCAGCAGTCAACCGGACAAACAGCGGCGCATTGCGGCTCATCATGGAAGCCTTTACATTCCGTGCATTTATCCGGAACGATGAAGAAAAAATCGTTTGAAAAAAAGCCGCTGTTTCCATCAGGGGAAGCATCAGCTTCGCCGTAAGATTTATCGCCTAATTTCCAGCTTGCGCCGCCTTCATAAATCGCGGTATTGGGACATTCAGGTTCACAAGCACCGCAATTAATACATTCTTCAGTTATCTTTATCGCCATAATGGTTCTCCTTTTGATACTTTATAGGAAAAATAAAATAAGTAATTAATTCTTTTAAACTCTTCGATTCGTCATTTTTTTGAAAATCTTCTATTTCAAAAATAAGATTTTTCACCTTCGAAACAACATAAAAAACATCAATCTCAGAAAATTTCGGGGTAAATCTCTCAAGTTTTTCAACGGATTTGCTCAATTGGCTTACAGCTCCCTTAAAATTACCCGAGATAAGATGAAACATTCCAACCGAAAGTTGGACTAATCCTTGTAAAAAGTCTCTTCCATCCGTTCTGCAATCGCTCCAGAGTTCTTCAAACGAATCGTGGGCGGTAAAGAAATCAGCGTTATTAAATTGATCGACAGCTTTAACAAATTGTTCGGATTCTTCCATAAAAAGTAAGAATAATTTAGAAGCTGCTATTCTTTTATGCTATCATCGTATGAGTTTGTATAGCTAAACTCTACTCTGCTTTGCAAAATAATTTCGTCAAGAATGGCTTTGAGGCAGCCTTGCTTTTCTGCTACTATAAATCTTTCGTTAAGTGTCGGGATGTTAATTACTTCCTCAATGCAGTCCATATATTTATCAACGATTGCTTTAATGGAGTAAACTTTGTTTGCATTGTCTTTTATTTTCTTTATTAGGTCTTTGGTTGATTCTTCTGAATTGATTACAAAAGTAATTGGATATTTTTGAATTTTATCTATGTCCAGAAAATATTTTTTAAAATCTAATGTTTCCGTAACCTGAAAGAATCTTCCTAAAGGTTTCATTACAAAATCGATTCCACCATCATTAGCATTGGTTTTTCCTGTTTTATACAGTTTTAAATTTTCTTTGTTGAGTTTATCCATTTCAAAACCCCAAATGATTATTTGGTCGTGATAGAAAAACTTGAGGATAGCATAACTTACAATTTCAAAGAGTCTTGCATCAACATTTGGAGCAAGTAAACCAAGAATAAATTCATGAACTTTAAGGGGATTTAAATTTTCAATTTCTTGAAGTTCTTCACACGTTTTAATAAAACGTTGAAACGCGTCTTGTTTAGTTTTGGAATATTCACTAATAATATCAATAACAGCGGAAGCTATGTTAAATGATGTTGCTCCAACTTTAATTTTTAGCAAATTTTCATTAAACCAATACCTGTTTGTTTCAGGTTTTCTTAAAATCGGAATAAATTCCGAACTCGGAAAGTATTTCTGAAATTCTGAGTTCATTCTGTTATTTAAGGCGTGATTTTGCAAATTACTACCGAAGGGTAATTCTCTTTGTCTTGTGAACAATTTATTAAAAACTGCCCCTTCGTATTCAGCATAATTCCCCTTTTTATGAAAACCTTTTGAAATATAGTCTTCTAAAATCACATAAATCGCATAGAGATTTGCAAAGCTAGAACGGGCTTTTGACCCCTTATTTGCCGAACGTGTTTTTTCGTTGATATATTGAATTAGCTGACTTTGATCAAAAACTTTGTCAGCGTTTCGTTTGAAATGCTTTTGTAAAACAGATTTAATATTAGCTGTGAATGAATGTTCCATCTGACTCTTCAAATAATTTTAGATTTTGAACTGCAGCAATTTTTCTGGTTTCAAAACTTCGTATTTCTTTTTTGAGTTTTTCTCCTTTGTATTCTTTTGCTAATTTCAACCTGCGCAACCCGATTTTTACATATTCCTCTTGCAGCTCAATACCAATTGAATTTCTGCCACTTTCTTTTGCCACAAAACAAGTCGTAAATGTCCCTGAAAATGGATCCAGAACTAAGTCACCAACATTTGAACTTGCTTTGATAATTCTATCGAGTAAAGCAATTGGCTTTTGTGTTGGGTGATTTTCGTATTCTTCCATTCTATAACGAACTCGTGGAAATTCCCAGACATTACCGGGAACTTTCTCATAGTTATATACTTGCGGAGGGTCTTTGCGATAATCAATCAATTTTCTTGTAGCTCCAGTTTTAGCTTCAACAAGAATCTCCTCGGTATTGAAAGTGTAATTCTCTTTATCTTTCACACAAAATAATATTGGTTCATACATCGATCCATAATATTTTTTTGCTTGTACTCCTGAACTATCGTAATGCCAAACAATTCTAGATAGAATGTAAAGTTTTTTGCTAAGATAGATATCAAAAAAAGGCATAAATTGAGTCGCAGTCATTACATAAAAACTGCCGTTGGTTTTCATTTTTTGTACACACAGATCAAGCCATTTGTAACACCAGTTCAAATAATCTTCGTCTGTATCCCATTTGTCTCTCTGTCCGCTAAAATTTTTTCCAATGTTGTATGGTGGATCAGCAAAAATTAAATCAATAGAGTTATCGGGAAGGGCAGCAAGAGCCACCAAAGTATCACCAAATATAATTTTATGTTGATCGTTACCTAAAATTTCCATTTTTCAAATCAAAAAATATTTTACTAATTTATTCACAAAAAAGGTTACCAGCTTCCGCTTGCGCCGCCGCCGCCAAAGCTGCCGCCGCCGCCACTGAATCCGCCAAACCCACCGCCGCTGCTTCCGCCGCCAAATCCACCAAAACCACTGGAACCTCTAAAACCACCAAGTCCCATTCCGCTTCCGAGATAAATTCCGCGGCTTCTTCTTCCGCGAAATAAAAATGAAAAGAGAATGATTAGGATAGGGATGATCCAGCCGCCGACAGATTTTCCTCTTCTCCTGCTTTTGGGTGCATCGTTTTTATATTCACCAACCGTAGCTTTTACAATTGCCCCAACGCCGGCAAAAACACCTTCGGCATAATTGTTCTCTTTAAATAAAGGAAGAATTTCATTTCGAATAATGGAATTGCTCGTCGCATCGGGCAAAGCGCCTTCAAGTCCGTAACCAACTTCGATCCGAATTTTATGATCGTTTTTAACCACAAGAAGGAGAATTCCGTTATCGTTTTTTTTCGTCCCGATCTTATTTTTTTGTGCAACCTGGTTTGCGTATTCTTCGATCGGATAATCGTTAAGTGTCGGGATCATCAAAAATACAAGCTGGTTTGAAGTTGAATCTTCAAATGCACTAAGTATCCGGTTAAGACTGAGAATATCATCTGCGGAAAGAGTATTCGTCAAATCCGTAGCGAGATATTTTAAAGTCGGCAGTTCACCTTGAGCCTTTATTGAAATGGAAAAGGCGATAGTTACGAAGAGGATAACCAGTAGTCTTTTCATTTAGATTAAAATTCTACCTTCGGGGCATTTTCAGCGCCCGTAACTGCTTCAAAATATTGTTTGTCTTTAAAATTAAATATCCCGGCAAAAATCGCGGTTGGGAATTTCTTAATTGTGGTATTATAAGTCTGCACCGACTCATTGAATTTTCTTCTTTCAACAGCGATACGGTTTTCAGTTCCTTCCAGTTGCGCCTGTAATTGAAGAAAATTTTCGTTGGCTTTTAATTCTGGATAATTTTCAACAGTAACTAATAACCTTGAAAGCGCCCCGCTTAATTGTCCTTGCATCTGTTGAAATTTTTGGAAAGCCTGAGGATCGTTCAAAACTTCCGGAGTAACTTTCATTGAACTTGCACCTGCTCTTGCATTGGTAACATCGGTTAATACTTGTTTTTCAAAATTAGCGTAACCTTTAACAGTGTTCACTAAATTTGGAATGAGGTCTATTCTTCGCTGATACTGATTTTCTACCAGGCTCCAGTTTTTATTTACATCCTCGTTCATCGTTATAAGATTATTGTAGGAACGGACGCCCCACATAATTAACAAGATAATTCCTAGTAAGAGTGCACCTCCAATTGAAAGCCCGATAAGTAAACCTTTTTTCATTGAATCCTCGTTTTTAGTTAGGGTTTGGAACTTGTTGCTGCTTTGTGAATTATTTTAAGTCTAAAATATAAATTTTATTTGATAATTAACAATCCTACACCAAGAAATTTAATTTGTAAGGCTTCTGATTGGTGCAGGGATCTTCCCCCCTCTTAAGACGAATGCTTTAGAGGAAAGTTCTCTTACGGGCATAATAGGCGCTCTTCCTAATAATCCGCCGTAATCTACATAGTCGCCAACGCTTTTACCAACTGCAGGAATGATTCTTACAGCAGTAGTTTTATCGTTGATCATTCCGATCGCAAACTCATCAGCCATAATTCCGGCTAGAGTTTCTGCGGAAGTTGAACCGGGAACGGCAACCATATCAAGTCCAACTGAACAAACGGCGGTCATCGCTTCCAATTTTTCCAACGACAAATGTCCTTTTTCAACAGCGCGGATCATTCCGGCGTCTTCGCTAACAGGAATGAAGGCACCGCTCATTCCGCCGACAGATGAGCTTGCCATTAAACCGGCTTTTTTTACCGCATCATTTAACATAGCAAGCGCTGCGGTTGTGCCGGGGGCGCCGACATCTTCAATTCCCATCGCAATTAAAATATCGGCGATGCTGTCTCCTTCTGCCGGAGTTGGCGCCAACGAAATATCAACGATTCCAAAAGGAATATTATTTTTCTCCGCAACTTTTCTTCCGATCAACTCTCCCGCACGGGTAATTTTGAACATTGTTTTTTTGATGAGTTCCGAAAGCGCTTGAAAATTTATTCCTCCCGCAGATTTTATAGCTTCCAAAACTACACCCGGACCACTGATACCAACGTTAAGCGTAACTTCCGGTTCCGAGATGCCGTGAAAAGCTCCTGCAACAAATGGGTTATCTTCAACGGCATTACAAAAAATCACAAGTTTCGCACAGCCAACCGAATCTCTGTCTTTTGTTTTTTCTGCAACTTCTTTGATGATGTTCGACATCAAATTTACGGCGTCCATATTTATTCCGGCTTTTGTAGAAGCTACATTCACGCTAGCACAAACTTTTTGCGTTTGTGAAAGCGCGTTCGGAATTGATTTTATTAACTCCAGTTCTCCTTTTGTAAATCCTTTTTGCACAAGCGCGGAATATCCGGCAATGTAATCAATCCCGATTTCCGTTGCAGCTTTATCAAGTGTTTCGGCTATTTTTATAAATTCATCCTGCCCGAAAGCATCTCCAATAATGGAAATCGGCGTAACGGAAACTCGTTTATTTGCAATTGAAATTCCGTAGCGTCTTTCAATTTCCTGAGCGTTCTTTACGTGGTTGCCGGCATAACGGAGAATTTTTTCATAAATTTTTTGCGTGGTGATGTCAATGTTTCTATCGGCGCAATCACGGAGACTGATTCCCATAGTTACCGTGCGGATATCAAAATGTTCAATCTCCGTCATCTTAATTGTTTCAAGAATTTCATCAAATTCGTAGGGCATAGTGTTAGTTGTTGGTTGTTAGTAGTTAGTTGTATGTTGGTTATTTTTAATTGAATTTATATATGCGCTTAATCTTGGACTAAGCTCATCAATGATGTTTTTTAATTTATCAATTTCATCTTTCTTTAAAAGATTTCTTTTTACTGATCTTCTTAGCCAATGTTTCGTTTCAAAAAGAGAACCGCGTGCAATTTTTGCAAATCTTTTGTTATCAAGACTGCTCCCTTTTCCCGTTCCTTCGGCTATATTCGCTCCAATGCTATCAGCTGCTTTCACAAGTTGTAATCTGATAGTTGCTTTTGCAAATGGCGACCATGAAAGAACAATAGTCTAAATAATATCGGATAGTTTTTCTGATAATTTGTAAACGTCTAGTTTTTCAAAATTTGTCTTTTCCATACCACCAACAACCAGCTACTAACAACCCTCAAATTCTATGCATGAAGCGAAACACATCTTCGTGTTGGAGATAGATTTTCACTTTAAGTTTTTCACCAATACTTTTCATTATTTCCTGCATATCTTTAATATCTTTTGGTGAATTCGTTATATCAATCATCATGATCATCGTAAAAAATTCCTGCATAATTTTTTGTGAAATGTCGAGGATATCGCACTGTGCTTCACTTAAAGCAGCAGAAATGGAACTGACAATTCCCGTGGTATTCAAACCAAACGACGTTAGAATTACTCTGCCGGAACTTAAATTCATCTCTCCTTCGGGGAAATCATTTGAACTGCGGATTTTTTCTTCAACCAATTTTTTAACCGCATCGGGCGAGGCATTTGCGCCAAGTTCGGAAATAGCTTGAATTGAGAACTCTCTAATTTTATCTTCTGTTAACTTCACGGCTTCAGTCCTTGATAATTTTTTTGTAAAAAGTTTAAAGTCTCATTATTGATGATTTCGTTTTTCTCTACGGCAAACTTTTCTGCGTTGGAAAGATTACCATCGTAAAACCTAAGCCAAAGCATCGTACCGACTGCCATTCCATCGAACACTCTCTCGGCAGAAAAAGCTTGTACGGTCAAATAGCCGAAAAGAATATTCCAGCCGAGCGATAAAATACCGCTTAGATAATTGCCGGTATAAATTTGTCCGGCGCCGGGTAAAACTGCCGAAATTCCTTTGGCAAAACTAACGGAATATTTTCTCTTTTGCACTTCTTCACAAATATTTTTTAATGCGGCGGCTGAATCAATTCCACTAAATTCATCGGCAGCTTGCTGCCAATCATCATGAAAAAGATAATTCCACCCGCGCCAATAGCGAAGAGAAGATGAATCCGCAATAAATCTTGTATCTCTTTCCAGCTCAACTAATTGATGATCCGCCAGATAAAAAGCGCGGCGCAGAATGTTGATTTTTATAATTTTTATTTTTGTCGAAAATAGTTCCTCCGGATTTCTTGATTCTCTTTCCGCCTTTGTAAAATAATTGACTGCTTCAGAAAGTTTGTTTCCGCTTTTATAAGATTCTGCAATTAAACTATTTACTTTATATGAATATTGGTTTGAAGAATCGAAGAAGGATAATCGCTTGGCTTCTGTGATTGCATCAAAATATTTCTCTTGTGCAAAAAGAGATTCGACAAATGCTAATTGCTCTTCAAGTTGGATTTGTGCGAATCCTTGTTGAAAGAAAATCACTAAAATGAAAAGAAGCCACCGTGATTTCATTTGCAACTTCCTTCAATTTTTTTCGGAACAAAATAATTTTTCGAATTCAAAAACGAATCGAATTCATTATTCAATTCTTCTGCTTTTTCCAAATTATAATTTCTTGCCGAGATGTAAGAACCATATACATTTCCCCAATAGAAGAATCCGGTTAATCCGGCAAAAATCCAGGCTCGTGTAGGATGCCCTGCGCGAAAATTATCGTACCAAAGGAATGAAAAAAGACTTGTAACAATTAACGACGTAATTCCGTCGCCATAATTTTTTGTATAAATTTTTCCGGCGCCGGGAAGAACTGCTGAAAATAAAGCTGCGGCAAAAGGGCTCTTCCTGTTCGGATGAGAAAAGTTTTCAGCAAAGCTTCTGAGAAGCTGAACATCGGTTCCTTCAAAATTAGTGTCGAGAGAATGCAGACTTGCCTGGCTCATTCCCGCTTTTATTTGCGCCGCCAAGTCCAATCTTCGGAATGAAGTTTCCAAATCTTTATTTCCGAACTGATTTGAAAAACTATCCGTTTTTTCCTCAATGTTGTTATTTAATAAGAAAGAAGTTTTTAAATAGAGCAATCTGCTTTCTTCTCCAAGAGTTGAATTTCTTAATTGATAAAAAACATCTTCCGCTTTTCCGTATTCATTCATTTTTAAAAAGCATAAACCGATAGAATAAGAAAGTGAATCGTTTTTATTTAGATTGTTGAGAGCTTCATATTCTTCTGAGGCACGGAGATAATCTTTTTCACAAAACAAATAATCAGCAAAGGCTTTTCTTTTCTCGGGAGCGAATAATCCGCTTGCTTGAGAAAATAAAAGTGAAGGAAAAATTGAAAGCAGAACAAAGAAAATAGTTTTTTGCATCATTTTACTTTTGTGCTGGCATTGGTAAGCAAATATTTTTCCGGCGGATCGGCGAGTCTTCTATTTTTTGTTACCCGGTAGTTGCTTCGATTAAAAACATTAAAGTCCCGCGTAAAACGGTCGGCAAACATCAATGTTCCTTCAACAAGATTAGAAGCTTTTACGGATTCTAATAAAAAAGAAGAACACGAAGGATCAAACGGGCAGTTATCGCCATCAACATCAGAAATAAAAAACCAATAGGTAACTGCTGAGGCTTTTAATAAAAACTCAAACGGGTTACTTCCGTTAATGGAATAATTTCTTTCTGCTGTATCAATTTTTTCAGAATACTTTATTTCAGCCTTTTGCCAGCGCAGCCAATCTGTTTGACCGAAAAGTGAAAAAGAAAAAGCAAGACTTAAAAAAACAAATTTCAATGTTCACTCAATAAACTTCTTGCAATAACGATGCGTTGAATTTCATTTGTCCCTTCATAGATCTCGGTAATTTTTGCATCGCGCAAATAACGTTCAACCAGATATTCACGCACATACCCATAGCCGCCGTGAATTTGGATCGCTTCCAAAGCACATTCAACCGCAATTTTTGAAACATAATATTTTGCCATCGCCGATTCTTTGACGTATGGTTTGTGGGCATCTTTCAACGCTGCCGCTTGCATGGTGATTAATTTTGCGGCTTCTACTTTAGTCGCCATCTCGGCAATCTTAAATTGAATAGCCTGGTGATTGGCAATTTCGGTACCGAATGCTTTTCTTTGTTTTGCATATTTGATTGAAGCTTCAAGTGAAGCAACGGCAATACCCAATGCTTGTGCGGCAATTCCAATTCTGCCGCCGTTCAACGTGTTCATCGCAAAGTTAAATCCTTTTCCTTCTTCCCAAACAATATTTTCTACAGGAACTTTGCAATTTGTAAAGATTAAAGAACATGTATCAGAACTGCGAATGCCCATCTTATCCTCTTTCTTCCCATGCTCAAATCCATCTATTCCTTTTTCAACGAGAAAAGTAGTAATGCCTTTGTGCTTTTTTTCAACCTCCGTCTGAGCCATTACTAAATAATAATCGGCATTCCTTCCGTTGGTGATCCAATTTTTTATTCCATCAAGGACAAAAAAATCTCCTTCCCGGTGAGCAAGCGTATGCTGATTTGTCGCATCGCTTCCGGCTTCCGGTTCAGATAAAGCAAACGCTCCGAGTTTTTCTCCTTTTGCAAGCGGGATTAAATATTTCTGCTTGATAAAATCCGAGCCGTAAGTTTCAAGACCCCAGGTAACCAATGAATTATTAACCGACATAATAACGCC
This sequence comes from Ignavibacteria bacterium CG1_02_37_35, assembly GCA_001871325.1. Taxonomy (GTDB): domain Bacteria; phylum Bacteroidota; class Ignavibacteria; order Ignavibacteriales; family Ignavibacteriaceae; genus UBA1563. Next base: position 24,471 of record MNVA01000070.1, on the reverse strand, counting down.
GCAGCTTGCATCAACTTTTGAAATTTCCATCATTGCCAAAACATAACTAACAGTATCCATTCCGGCGCCGCCGTAATCGGGGGAAACCATCATTCCGAGGAAACCAAGTTCTCCAAGTTTTTTTATAATCTCGTGCGGGAATTCCGCATTGATATCGCGCTCGATGGAAGACGGCGCTATTTCGGCTTCGGCAAACTCTTTTGCGGTTTGCTGAATCATCAACTGTTCTTCTGTGAAATCGAAATTCATAATTTTATCCTTTTGTGATTAGTGAGTAAGATTTTCCAACCGCTTGTGGCGGTTACGAAAAATTAAATTTGTTGACTCCGTTTAGTCTTAAATTCGGTACCATAGACTTAAGTCTGTGCTACGATATTGTCATATTACAAACTCAAATGTTTTAGGAGAAATAATTTGTTAAACATCTTCTAACAGCATTTCAACAACTTCGCATAAGTTGAGACGGAGCTCTTCAAGGGTTGCAGCTTGTGTATGCGCGCCCGGAAATCCCGGGATGTAACCTACATACAAACCAGTATCTTGATCTTTTTCAATTATTGCGGTGTAAGATTTCATTTTGTAACCTTTTAATTTCAACAGCTAAAATATGAAATTATTTTTTGTTTTGATAGCCGAAACTAAGAAGTTTTAGCCAAACTTTTTTACCCGTTTCTGAAATAGGTATATTGCATTCCAACATATAGAAAAAAGAATGAACAAATATAAAACACAATTAAAAGGTTTAACGCTGGAAGAACTTCAATCGCTCTTTCTCGAAATGGGAGAGGCGAAGTTCCGCGCTCTACAAGTTTTTAATTGGATGTACAACTTCCGGGTAACAAGTTTTGATAAGATGGAGAACCTCTCAAAACCGCTTCGCGCTAAACTAAAAGAAAATTATTCACTCATCACTTTAAATTTCGCAAGTTCGGAATTATCTGCCGGCGGAACAAAAAAACTAATTTTTGAAACTGCCGATGGGAATAAAATTGAATCAGTGATTATTCCCGATGAAAAACGAAACACCCTTTGCATTTCAACGCAAGTCGGCTGCCCGCTTGATTGCAAATTTTGCGCAACCGGACTAATGGGTTATAAAAAAAATCTTTCTGCCGGAGAAATTTTCGATCAATATTTATTAGCGCAGCAGCACACCGAAAGAGACATTACGAACATCGTTTATATGGGCATGGGCGAACCGCTGTTAAATTATAACGCAACTTTAAATTCACTCAAAATATTTGCGGAAGCATTAACAAAGGGAATCACTTTAAAAAAGACTATTGTTTCAACTTCGGGAATTGCTCCAAAAATAATTGAACTTGCGGACACCGGATTAAAACCGAAATTAGCTTTGTCGCTGCATTCATGCTTTGAAAAAACCCGCTCGAAGATTATGCCGATCAACGAGAAATATTCACTTAAAGAAAATCTGGAAGCGGTCGCCTATTATGCGATGAAAACTAAAACCCGCATTACGTTTGAATATATTATGTTGAAGGGTTTGAATGATAGAGATGAAGACATCAAAGCACTGATAAAATTAACGAATCAAATTCCTTCTAAGATAAACGTCATTCCTTTTAATTCACTGCAGCACATGCACCCAACCGGATTTTCCGCCTCGCTTTTCCCAACGGAGAAAAATCGGATCGAAGCATTTGTACAAAAGTTGCGGGACAATGATGTTACCGTAATGATACGCGATACTCAGGGCGATGATATTGCCGCCGCATGCGGACAGCTTGCGCTGAAATTCAAATAACAAATCTCTATTATCAATGAAGAAACTCACCCACGACGAAATTTCTCAAAACCGGAGTACGGTCGAAACAGTGCATCAAGTTGAAAAACTTCCGGTTGTTGCATTGCTTGATAATATTCGTAGTACTTATAATGTCGGTTCAATATTCCGAACTTCAGACGGCGCGATGATTGACAAACTTTTTTTAACCGGTTACACTCCGCATCCTCCGAATAAAGAAATTTTAAAAACAGCGCTCGGTTCAACCAACAGCGTTAAGTGGGAGTTTCACAAAGATGCGTTAGCAGTTCTTCATCAATTAAAAAAAGAGGGATATAAAATTTGCGCGCTGGAACAAACAGAAACTTCCGGGATGTATTACGATCTTTCAACAAAGCAGTTTCCCCTTTGTCTAGTGATTGGAAATGAAATTACCGGCGTTTCGCAGAAACTTTTAGATGAATGTGATTTTGCAATTGAAATTCCCCAATACGGAATAAAGCAATCGCTCAACGTTGCCGTAGCTTACGGTATTGCAATTTTTGAGTTGAGAAAGACCTTTGATCTGACCGGGAGGCAAAAGGAAAACTGAATCCTTTTCAATGTTCATCGGTTACCAACTTAGAAAAGTTTCGTTGCCACATCGAAAGGGTTCGTATGTTTTGCCTCTGCCGGAACCCACTCATTACATCAAGAAGAATAAATTTTTAGTTGTTAGTCACCAGTTTATAGTTATCAGTTTTTCAATTCAAACAACTGCAGCGCAGATTAATAAACAGCGCTACAAGTAATGTAAACTATTTCAAAGAATAAACTTCTTTGAATGCGCATATTTGCACGCAGTAAAACATCCCCCCGGCAAGCTGTCTACCGCTGGTTACAAACTGAGTAAAGAATTCACCCATCTTCAATTTCCTGGATTCTGCAAACGCTTTTAAATGAACAAAGGCGGCAGACTTTCTCTTCACGTTTCTCAAGTTTTGAAAGATGATAAACCCCAGCACTTATTCCGGTTATCAGCGCATCAATTTTTTTCAGAGAATGTGAAATTAAATCCTGGTTTGCTTGAATAATTTTATCGCGTGTTTCGGCACCGGCTTTACCGTACGATTTCCTGTTTACCGTTTTCACTTCATCCGGTCCAAAATCCTCACGGCTGAATTTTAGTGAATAAATAATCCCCGCTGCCGGGAGAAATGTTTCGTTCAGTTCGTTCTGTAAAATCTGTTGAGCGGCAAATAAGTAAAGCGGGATTTGCAACGAGATTCCGAGTTGAAGGTCTTCTTCATTTGGCTTTTTCCCCGAAAGTTTATAATCATATACTTTAAAATATTTTTCATCAAAGTTAATATCAATGCGGTCAATCTTGCCGCGAAGTTTTGCGTTTGAAGTTAAATTGAGCGACAGTATTGTTGATTTCTGCCCGTCATCATTTCTCAATCTGCCGAACGGCACTTCAAAAAAAGCCGCTTCAAAATTGTCGGTTCTTGCTAATTCTTTTTCAAGAAAAAGAGAAAGGATGGAATCGTTTTTACTCCCGTTTACACCGAGAATTTTTTCTTTTTCCCAAAAAGATAAAGACGAATGAACGCTGAGTTTATCAATCTTATCTTTTGCAATTGCAAAAAGAAGTTGAGATGCCTTCTCTTTTTCAAATTGAAGATTCAGATTTTCTTTCTTCACAGTTTTCATAAATTGTTCAAGGATTGCATGAAGCAGCAATCCCATTTCCATCGGTTCAAGTTCTTCGCTCGGTTCTTCAAACGGAGTGAGTTTCAAAATCCGTTTCAAGAAAAATTGGAATGGGCATTTGGCGTACAATTCAAGCTGGGAGATTGAATAATCACTGCCGGAATATTTTTCCAATAATCCGGCGGTATGTTCTGCGGCTGCATCAATAAATCCGTTGTATGCAAAAGCTTCAAACGGATGTTCCCGCCTGGTCTTGTCAATCAGAAATTTCTCATGCAATATTTCTTTTTCGTTTTCACTTTTTATATTGAGCAGTAACTCCATATTATTTTGTGCGGCAGCTTTTTGAATTAGTTCGCTAAATGCGTAAATGTATCCCTCGTTTTTGTTGATAAGTACTTCATCAACTTCGAATATTTTTTTGAGATCAACTAAAAAAGATGATGGGGACAATTCTTTTTTCGTTCCCTCGTACAGAGGATATGAAAGATAAAGCCGCTTGCTGCATGTTTGAAGCGTTTGGTAGAATAAAAACCGTTCGCGCGTTACATGCTTCTTTTCCGATTCCGAAAATGATTCGTAAGAAAATATTTCGGGAGAAAAACGCGTGGGGAAATCGCCGTCGCATAGCCCGCCGAGAAAAACATAATCGAAGTTCAATCCGCGAATCTCTTCAAAATTCGAGACAAGCACACCGTAACCCGGTCGCTCTTTTATATTAAACCTTGTTGAAGCTACTGCGGTTTTTAAGTGATTAAGAAAATATTTTAAAGGAAACTTTTGCGACTCCGGCTGCTCATATTCCAATTGAAGCTGCTCAAACAGATTGGAAAACATTTCAATAAAAGTTGTAAGAGATTTTATATTTTCTTCTTCGTACTCTTTGCTGAGTTTTAAAACTTTTACCGGAAAATCAAGTTCGTGAATTAACGCTAATAATCGTTCGGGAAACTGCCGGAGCGTCATTGGTTCTTCGAATTTTTTCAAGAGCGAATAGAGCGATTCAATTTCTTTTTTTACCGAAGAAAGTAAATTTTTATTTGAGAGAATTTCATCCTCCGTTTCATTCTCTTCATCAATAAAATGATTGATATGAGTAATCCAAGTTTGATATCCCGAAATGATCCGCAGCTTAGAAGCCACTTGATAAATATCGGAAGACTGTGCATTTACCGGCTGATAATACTCGCTGCTAAAAACTCTGAATACCGCTTTGTGGTAAAAATCAGTCGCCATAACTTCTAACAAATTAATCACAGAAATTACCGGGTTAAATGTATTGAGCGAAAACCGGTCGGTAAGATTAAACGGGATCCCATACTGTAAAAAAACATCTCGGATTATTCCGGAATAGTTTTGTATCAAATGAAACGCAACGCAAACAGCATTCGGAGGAACATTTTTTTCTGCAAGAAGAGTTTTTATCTTTTTCGCGATTTGAATAATCTCATCTTCCCTATTTTTTCCGACGATTAAAGCAACAGCATCTTCGTAAGAATTTTTCTTTTCGATTTTCTTTTCGTTGAACAAATAGCGGGAGAGATATCCGCTTAATTTATTTCCATTATCTTTTCTCGTGAATGGATAGGAATAAAATCCTTCTTTTTCAAATTTGTCTTTCACTTCTTCGACAGCTGAAAACAGTCCACGGTTATTACGTTGGTAATCAAGATGGATGTAAAGATCCTCTCCCGGCAGTTCGGAAAGTTTTTTCAGTAATGAAATCTCCGGATTGGTAAATTCTGAATAACCAAACGCATAGATAATTTTAACAGAAGGAAAAAGTATGCGGAATCGTTCTGCTGTGTCTTTAAGTGAAAATTCGTTTACTTCACGAATAACATCACCAATCTCATAAAGATCAAGCTGGCGGAAAAGTTCACAGTAGCTGTCATAAACTTTTGCTAATTCAGAAAGTTTTTGCTTTTCGGTTCCACCGGTTTTTCCCAAATCTCTCAACAAATATTCTGAGGTAATTCCGTTCCTCTTATATTCCGAAAACAGGTTTTTGATCCGATCTAAACTTCCCTGTGGAATCGTTTTTGAAAAACTTCGAAAATATTCAAGTTGATTTTTCTGAAATGCTTTTTTTAAGAGAACCGACGACGCGGCATCGGAAGCAAGAGATAAAGGCACTTCCACACTGAACAACTTTTCCGCGAGCGTAAAAATTGTTTCGATAGGAATAATTGAAACTGCCCGGGCAGGAGTTTTATCAATGATCTCTTTTTTTAGCGCGCGCGCTTTCCGGTTTGTCGGCACCAAATGCAAAACTTCATTTGTTTTACCATTTAGAATTTTATCTTCAATTACTTTTAGAAGAGCATCTGAAAACGATCTTTTCTTCGTTAAGATCATTTTTTACCGGTTTGCAAAAGGAGATCATGATAGGATAACCGCAACTCCTCTTTCGGATCAAGTTGCAAAGCTTTCAGCAAAAAGAGAAATTGTTGCTGTGCCTCTTTCTTTGTTGTAAGAACTTTGGTTTCAAGTTCAATAAAACTTCCAAGCTTTTTCACTTTATCAAGATGAATCCGCGTATTCTCATGCAAATAAAGTAGCCGCACTTTCTCAACTACCACTTCACAATCCCACAAATTTTTTAAAAAACTTTCCGCATGCGCCTGGTGCAGTTCAAGAATTTCAAAATTAGACCAGCGGTTTTTCCCTTTTTCATTCCGTTGATAACGTATTAGCTGCTGATTCTTCCCTTCTTTCCGAAGTTTTAATAACCCTTTTGGGGTTGAAAAATAGACATCTTTTTGATGAAGCAATCCTGCTTTCTTTGCTTTCACTTTCTTCAGATTTGAAAGGATCAAATCGAAATTTTCAACTTTAACTTTTATTTCCAAATTAACAGGCATCTTTTCAACTTTCTCTTTTACTTATAAACTGATAGCGCGGTAAACCGTATGTATAAATTAGGAATTACGAATTAGGAATTAGGGAACCATATCTAAAAATATTTTGACGCAATAAACAATCTCGACTTGTCGGGATAAACAGCAATATTTTAAAATTGTCTTTCAATGGTTTTTATCACTTTACAAAAAATTGAATTGATTTTTGTTATAAACTAAGTAATTTTGAAATAAAAATTTAGATGAATATGAAAAAATATTTTCTTTTAGCAATTCTGTTTTTACCGGTCAATATTCTTTTTCCTCAAACCATAGGCGAAAGAGCTCCCGACCGCGAACCACTTGTCTTTCCTACTAACGCTTACGGAGCCGATCTGATGTTCGGAGAAGGTGGTTTTGGCTTGGGCGGTTTTTACAGAAATAATTTGAATAGCACACTCACTCTTTTTACAGATATGTCAATCTCGGAAGCAAAAGATGAAAATGAGTTTGAGTATGTTGATTACTGGGGAAGAAGCTATACCGTAGGGAAGAAAAACAGAATTTTTCTTCTTCCATTTTTTGCGGGACTCCAAAGCCGCCTTTTTGCAAATGACCTCGGTGATAATTTTCGCCCCTACATAAATTTTGCCGTCGGTCCAACGATGGTTGTAACCACTCCCTATGAAAGAGAGTTTTTTAACTCGCTGAAATACGCACAAGCCAATTATACCTTTGGCGGGTATATCGGTTTTGGAGCAAATTTTGGAATTGATCAAAAGCATCTTGCAGGAATTAACATTCGTTATTATGTAATTCAATTTTTCAATCATGGAATTGAGAGCCTTGAAGGAAAACCGAAAAAATCTTTCGGCGGATTTTTCATAACTTTAAATATCGGTTCAATGTATTGAAAACTTCGGAGATAAAACATTTTGCCGGATTCCCGCTCCAACTGTTTTCTTTTCTTGAAGGATTAGAGAAGAACAACTCAAAAGTTTATTTTGATAAGTACAGAGACGATTACGAAAAATTTGTCGTAGCGCCTGCAAAGGATTTTATTACAGCACTCGCACCATTTCTTGAACAATTAAATCCTTCAATACGAAGAGAGCCGAAGTTCAACCAAACGATTATGAAATTGAGCAAAGACATGCGGTTCTCGAAAGGTGTTCCGTACAAGACTTTTCTGCTGATTCATTTTGGAAGATTTAAATTGGACAGCGAATTCTATCTTTACTTTGACAAAACCGGTGTTCAATACGGGATGTTCCTCAACAATTCCAAAGAAGAAAATCTTTTCTTCAAAAAGAATTTAATGATTTACGAAAAAGAAATTGCTAAAGTATTTTCCAGTTATAAGTTGAACAACCAATTTTCTTTAACTGAAATGAAAAAAGAAATGGTACTGCTAAGAAAAAAATTTGATTTTAGTAAAGACGGGAAACTTCTTCTGCAGATGAAATACATTCTCCTCGAAAAAGCGATGCTGCCGAAAGAGAAAAAAATAATTTCATCGCCAAATTTTATTAACGATATTATAAAAACGTTCTCGCGGCTTTATCCCTTATACTGTTTTGCCATTTCAGAACAACCGCTAAAACTTCTCGCCAAATTTGAGGAACAAATGGGAATTGCAGATTAATTCAGCATTCCGATAATTCGAAATGCTGCGCGAAAAAATCCTCATAAATGAGGATGGGAAATTCAACTACTAATTATTTCTTGACATTCCCATGAATTAAATTTACATTTGCGCCATAGAAATCAGTAAATAATGAGGTAAGCGTTATTTTAGTATTGCTGTTATATGATCCCGGATTTTTTCAGGGGATTAAAAAAACTTCTTTTTCTACGGCTAAATATTTAATCTCTCGAAACAACTCTTCTCTTTGTACTTCATCTAAGAATAAACAGCGAAAAATAGTATTCTTATATCCTTTCGAATATTTTTTTAAGCAAAACAAAATATCAAAAGACTTACACAACTTTTTAAGAGGTCCGGACATTTTAGTGAAAGACCCCAGCATCAAATCGAAAGAGCCGGATAAATTTTTAAGAACCAAATCCACTATTTTGAGAGCACCGGACACTTCTTTTTATGGCTCAAACACTCTTACAAACGACCCCAACCATATTTCAAATTATTCAAACAACAATTTAAGAGACTCAAACAAGTTTTCAAGAGACTCGAACAAGATTCCAAGAGATCCCTACAAGCTTTTGAAAGACCCGGACAAGTTTGTGGATGGCATAAACATTTTTTCAAAAGATGACTACACGATTTTTAATGGCACAAATAAGAAAATAAATGACCCAAGCAGTTTTTAAAGAGACCCAAACAAAAAAATAAATGAGGCAAACATGCGTTTTTGTTGAAAAAACGCAATATTTAATGAAATACGATAAATTTTAAGAATTCCACCGGGCAAACTGAATTAGTCCGTTAAATAATACTTTATCACACTAATATGAGGTGTACAATGACGGTTATAATTGATTATTTGGTTCAGGACAGCGAAGCATTGTTGAAGGCGGTTAACAACAACCGGGCAGCTATGCAGGCTAAAGGTTTTGACGAGAACAGTTACCAGGCTTTTAAGACAGCTAAGGAAGAACTTACTGCCAAAGAAACGGCACAGCAAAAAGCCGTAAAGTTTGCTCAAAATAAAACCGCAGCGCAGGATACGTTAATAGCTGAGATCACTGCTGTTATTAAAACGGTACGGAACGCCGCCCAAAGCGCTTTTGGAAAAGATGTACAGAAGTTTAAACTGTATAAGGTGAAGGAAAGGATTCCAAATACGGTAAAAGGGCTTCGTTCTTTGTGTGAGTATTTAAAAGAACTGGTTACGGAGCAAAACGAAATTCTTTTAAAGAACGGATTAAGTCAGGAAGATATTGACTCTTTAGGGCTTGCCTCAAGTAACCTTATAGCGGTAGATGCCGAACAGGAGAACGCAAAAAAATTACAGGTGGCGGCAACACTAACGCGCGATACTGCGTCTGTTAAATTAAAAGACCAGGTCTTTAGAGTGAGAAATTTTGCGCTGGCGTGTTTTGCAAAGAGCCCCGCCATTTTAGTTGAGTTTGAACCTATACCGAAAGGACATGGCGGGAAAGGGGGAGGAGGAGACGACACGCCGCCGGAAAACCCTGCACAGTAAAGGAAAAAGACAATGTTGGTTTCTCTCAACTTGTCCGAATTATTCTCGAAAGTAAGTTGTTACGACTTCAGGCTTAAAGCATGGTAGCCAAAATATTATTTTGTTTTATTCAAAAAATTTTATGTCAACAATGCCACGAATAAATAGTGCAAATTATGTTACTACTTGAGGTGATAATATGCAATTAAATAAATTGACTTTAGTCATATTAATATTTTTCCCATCAATAATTCTCAACGCTCAAGATAGCGTAAGACTTTATCACATTTTCTATGGAGAAAACGATCAGGACCAATTTGGAATTGTCGCACAGGATTGGAAGTACCTTGGACTTGGCACAAAAGTAATCAATTCTATTGCGGTTGATTGGTATAATCATAACATCCTCTATGCGGGTAGCGGAAGCAACTTTAGTTCTGGCGATTTGGGAGGAATATTTAAGAGTATTGATGGAGGTTTTAACTGGGATACTTTGATAAGTGGGGTCACAGTTCATACAATAGTTATTCACCCTTTAAATTCAGATATAATATATGCTACTCTCGGACTTAATGTGCTTACTGCGGCTGGTGTGATAAAAACAACGGATGGAGGAAGAAACTGGAAAAAAGCAGATAATGGAATTAAGGTTACCTGGGAAGAAGGGCCTGGTCCCCTAGTTATTAATCCGAAACATCCTGACACACTTTATTGTGGTACTGGTGGTCCCTTCGGAGGTAAATTTTATAAAAGTACAAATGGTGGATTGAATTGGTACTCATTAGGCGATACTACAGCCTTAGAAGATGGTGTAACTGCTCTTGCTGTCCATCCTGATAGTACAAATGTCGTTTATGCAGGTACAGCCTTTAGCGGAAATGTACTAAAATCGAGTAATGAAGGAATCGATTGGCAGTCAACGGGTCTTCAAGCTGGGATAATAACAATTGAATTTGATCGAAAAGGAGTAACAACTTATGCCGGAGGGTACTGGACAAATCGTTGGCCAGCAGGTATTTTTAGAACGACTGATGGTGGGGTATCATGGGAAAATCCTAAGATGGGTTTACCAGATTCATTAAATATTCAAAAAATACAAATCTTGAGCTATTCAGAGGGAAATATATTTTTTATCGCTGCCAATTGGGGAGATAGCGGGAGTGTGTACCAAAGCTTAAATGGCTATGAATGGGAAAAGATTGGAATTAATAATGGGCAGGTTAGTACTATTACACTTTCTGAGCGAAAGTTATATGCAGGTTGTGGAGGAGTTTACGTGTTGGATATACCCACTTCTATTTCAGATGATGCTTCATTTCTACCTAGCAATATCAAGCTCTATGAAAATTTTCCAAATCCATTTAATTCTGGGACACATCTTACATATGAAATTGCCACGAATAGCAAGGTTTTATTGGAAATTTTTGATATTCATGGAAGAAAAATAAAAACATTGGTTCGCAAAGACCAATCGCCGGGGAAACATACAATATACTGGAACGGTCAAGATGAAAAAGGGAATCTTGTGAGTTCAGGTGTTTACATTAACGTCTTACGTATCGAAAGACAGATCGTAGTAAAAAAAATGATTCACCTAAAGTAGAGAAATAGAGAATGGGAAAGAATCATTCACCGCCGTCAGGTTTCACATAAAACAAGAATAGCCCTAAGCTTTTTTTAATCGTATAAACTCAGAAAAGAGGTTAAATAGACTATATAGTGTCTCGCGGTTATTTTATTATTACAAATTGAATAAACTGATTCCTAACAAAAAATTTTAACGAGGTACAATTATGTTACTCTATAAAAAATATTTGAAGATTTTCCTTGCCATTTTAGTATTTATGATAGCGTTTACTTCTGAAGATTTGATTGCCCAACAAATAATAGGTGGAAAAGTTGTTAAAAGGGGCATATGGAATAACAAAGAAGTTGAATATGCTGATGGACAAATCGCACTCAAACTTAAATCTGGTGTCCAAATGCAAAGTGTAATACCTTTAATTAACAAACTAAATGCAACGATAGTAGAAAATTTTGACAAGTTACGGTGGGCTCTTTTGGAACTGCCAACTGGGACTGATATTTTTTCTGTGATTACAGCATTGATGAATAATCCTATGATAGAAGCAGTTGAGCCTAACATGATGGCTCAAACAACTTTTAATCCTAACGATCCTTCTTTTCAGGACGGACATCAATGGGCATTAAGAAACATCGGACAGAATCCCCCAGGTGGAACAAATGATGCAGATATTGATGCACCAGAGGCGTGGAATATTACACAAGGGAACTCCAATATTATTATCGGAATTCTTGACAGTGGAATTCCTATGCTTAGTGGTTCGCTCTCTCATCCTGATTTAGATGATCTAAATAAAATTATCTTGGGGAATGATTACACCAACGATGGAGAAGGAGTTAGAGATTTGCTTGGACATGGAACACATGTGGCTGGAATTGTTTCTGCAGAAACAAACAATTCCACTGGAATTGCCGGAGTAGCAGGTGATTGCAAAATATTGGTGGTGCAGGTATTTAATGCTTCGGGTTATCTATGGTGGTCATGGTTTAAGAACGGAGTGATCTATGCAGTTGATAATGGAGCAAAAATCATCAATTTCAGCGGTGCAGGTGGTGCTAGTCAAGAGGCATATGATGCTGTTGCTTACGCAGATTCTCACAATGTTTTACTGGTTGCCTCAGCAGGCAATAACTGTGGGGCGCGCGTGTTTTATCCTGCAGCTTATTCAAGTTCGTTTCCAAATGTAATTGCAGTGTCAGCTACGGATCATAATGATGTAATATCAGAATATTCTAGTGTTGGGCCACAAGTAAATGTGGCTGCACCAGGTGGATATGGTACGGCAAACTTCTGCGAAACAGAGGACATTTACTACGATGCCGATGACATATATTCCACAACTCCAAATTATTCTTTTAATTTACAAAACCTTCATCCAGAGGTAACTCAGAATTACGGATATCTAGCGGGATCATCGATGGCAGCTCCTCACGTTTCGGGCGTAGCTGGGTTAGTACTTTCTTTAAACCCAAATCTAATTCCCTCGCAAGTTCGCAATATTTTGCAACAAACAGCAGATAAAGTTGCAGGTATGGGTGGTCAAAACTTTACAAATGATTATGGATACGGGCGTATTAACGCTTATAAAGCCATCCAACCACCAACTGCACCACAAAATCTCACCTACACCATAGTTAGTAATCATCCGCTCCTTTCATGGAATGCAAATACGGAGTTTGATGTTGTCCGATATGACATATACAGGGACTTAGGTGATGGTAGTACAAAAATTGGCTCTTCCACAACAACCAGTTATAATGATTATGATCTCTACATAAGTAGCAGCAATCCATATTTTGCATTTTACTACGTTACTGCTGTGGATTTAACAAACTTAGAGTCATCAGGATCAAACATCTTGAGGGTGTGGTATAATGGCTTACAAAAAGAGAGATCTGAAATCGCTCAGTTACCGAAAGACCCGACTCTTTATCAAAACTATCCAAATCCATTCAACCCGATAACTATAGTTAAATATTCTTTACCTGTAGAACAATTTGTATCCATAAAGTTATATAACAGTTTAGGTCAGGAAATCTCAACAATTGTAGAAGGGGTAAAACAAGAAGGATTTTATCAAGAGAGTTTTAATGCTTCGAAATTGCCTAGTGGAATCTATTTCTACAAAATGATTACTGGCACTACAATACAAACTCAAAAGATGATTCTTCAGAAATAAATAAAATTAGGAGCTCCCATCCTTTGTTTGAAATAGATGGACGGAGGATGGAATCTTTCTTGTGGCAAATGGGCGTTGCCGATTAACCCGGCTTCCATTTGATCGTGCAGCCTATCGCATAAGTTTCGGGGACAGAAATTTCTTCACCCCGCAGATATTCTTCAATTGCATTTTGTAAATATTTTGTCTGCACTTTTTCCGGTTCACGCCAGTTATCGTCAATCTTCCCGGTATAAATTAATTTTCGCTCGGCGTTGAAAAGGAATAACTCAGGCGTAAACGCCGCGCCAAATGCTTTTGCGGTTTGCTGCGATTCATCTCTTAAATAGAGGAAATTAAATTGTTTCTCTACTGCCCTCTTTTTCATTTCATCAAAAGAATCTTCCTCGTATAAATCAGCGTCGTTTGCGTTGATCGCTATGATCTGAAGTCCTTTTCCGCGAAAATCATTTTGAAGTTTTTTTATCCTTTCTTCATACGCTTGAACGTAAGGACAATGGTTGCACGAAAAAATAATGAGCAGCAAAGGACTGGCGGCAAAATCAGAAATGGTGTAATTTTTTCCGCTTATATCCGGCAGCCTAAAATCCGGCGCAGTTTGACCAAGTTCTATTCTTTTATTCATTTTCTTATTCCTACGGTTTTTTTCTTAATTTCCATATACAATAATCGCTAATTTTGAAATGAAGTTTTTCTATTTTTTATTAATAACCTTATTCCCGGTGATTGGCATGAGTCAAGAAATCTCTTTTGCACAAAACCTTTATAATACATACGAAAGTTACCGCGAACCGTCGTTGAACTCCCGCAGGATAACGCACGCGAATATTCTGCCGCTCATCGAAAAGTTGCATCATAACTCGAAATTTGTGGTGCATAAATTAGGAGAATCTGTAGAAAAAAGGGAATTATTTTTAATAAAAATCGGAACAGGGAAAACAAAAATTTTTCTCTGGTCCCAGATGCACGGAGATGAATCAACCGCAACCATGGCGCTGTTTGATATCTTCAACTTTTTTTCGGCTAATGACTATTTAAATGAGTCGAGAGAACGAATCCTCCGGGAAACCACTCTCTACTTTTTGCCGATGGTTAATCCCGATGGAGCAGAAGTTTTTCAAAGAAGAAATATTTTGGAAATTGATTTGAATAGAGACGCAAGCCGGTTGGTTACTCCCGAAGCTATTCTTTTAATGAACACTTTTGACAGCCTGGATGCTGATTTCGGTTTTAATCTTCACGATCAAAGTACAAGGTATTCGGTTGGAAAAAATTATAAGCAGGCTACCATTTCTTTCTTAGCCCCGGCATTTAATGATAAAAAAGAAATGAATGAGAAAAGAGAACGAGCGGTAAAACTTATTGGGAGGATGACCGAAGTTTTACAGCAATTTATTCCGGGACATATTGCAAAATATTCCGATGACTATGAGCCGCGAGCCTTCGGAGATACATTTCAAAAAAAAGGAACGAGTACAATTTTGATAGAGTCCGGCGGATGGAAAGATGACGTTGAAAAACAATTTATCCGCAAAATAAATTTCATCGGGATGTTGTCAGCGTTCAACTCTATTGCAGAGAAATCTTATGAGAAAATTACACGGGATAAGTATGAAGCAATTCCCATGAATGATAATCAACTATTTGATCTTCTTTTAAGAAATGTTAGCGTAGAAAAAAATGGTCGGAGTTTTTCTCTTGATATCGCTATTAATATAACTGAGCAGAAATCGGGTAGAGAATCACAAGGTTTAATTGAAGATCTCGGTGACCTTTCGATTTTTCATGGAATTGAAGAGATGGATTGCACCGGATTTAGTCTGGTGGATGGGAAAGTCCATACTCAAACAATTAAAACAGAGGAAGAGCTGAACGAAATTGATTTTCAAAAACTTATAGAGAATGGAATTTTATTCTTGCCTGTAGAAAAAGAATTATTGAGTTACTCTCTTCAGGGAATTTCCCGGAGTAGATTTCAGCTTCAGTTTGTAGAACCCGGAGATTTTCATTTCCAGTTAAAGGTTGGCGGGCAGTCTGCATTCTATCTTTATAAAAATGACATCCCCAAATATGTTGTTTTGGGCGGATCTCTTCTTCGTCTAAAAAATTGAGTGCCGGATTAAACTGAATAGATTTTTTCAAAATTTTTGCTATCCGAAATTATTTTCATTTATTTTAGACTTAACATTAATATTTATAAACAAGCCATCGCAGCGATTAAAGAATGATTAAATCCTCCAGGTTTTATGACGAATTTAATAAAGAAGCTATCCCTCACAGAGCGGCGTTATTAAATTTTGCAATTCGCATGACGGGAAATGAGGATGATGCCAACGACCTTGTTCAAGAAACTTATCTTAGAGCCTTTCGCTTTTTTGATAAATTTGAAGGGGGAACAAATTGTAAAGCATGGTTGTTTAGAATTCTTAAAAATACCTTTATCAACGCATACCGGAAAGAGAAAAAAGAACCAAACAAAGTTGATTACGAAGATATAGAAAATTTTTACGAAAACACCAAACCTTCAAATACTGACGATTCTCACCTAGAAAGAGAAATTTTTGACAACCTGTTAGATGATGAAGTATCCGAAGCAATTCAAACTCTTCCGGAAGATTTTCGAACGGTTGTTATCCTTAGCGATATTGAGGGATTTACTTATGACGAAATTGCAGATTTCATTAATTGCCCGGTGGGTACAGTTCGTTCCCGTCTGCACCGTGCAAGAAAAATGCTCTATTCAAAACTGTATACCTATGCCGATGACAAAGGGTATATATAGCGTGAGAAAGTTCTTTAGAATTCGGAGAAAAAATTAGCTCTTATTTTCCATCTTTCTCACCGTTAAAAATTTGAAAACCAGGAGTAAATTCTGTTCACAAAACAAGACAATTGCCAAGAATTAACGTGTTTAAGGGGATAAATCTTTTACTGCTCGTCGAAAACAATAATAATTTTGCAAATCCTTCGAAAAATCAATATATTTACTCACTAAAAAAGTTAGATTTTATGGCAAAAGTTAAAAACATTCAAGCATTGTGCAAATTTTGTAATTCTGTTACAAAAATGGAACTTACAGGCGAAGTTTTTTCTTCCGTTGAACACGAAGGAAAAGAATGGGCGAAGTGCAAAAAGTGCAAACAAATTCTCCTGATCGAAACTGATTCGATTGTTAGAGATTCCAAACATAAGATCGATCAAATTATACTTGAGAATTCAATTGATTATTCTCCCGAAAAAACTTTTAGCGTTGGAGATACCATTTACCACAAAACCTGGGATGATTTCGGAATTGTAATTTCCAAACTCTCACTTTCGAATGGAAAAGGCTCAATAACGGTTGAATTCCAAAAATTAGGATTTAAAAAATTACTTGAAACTCATTAAAACTACCCCGGAATTGAGGTGAATTAATTGGTAGGAATTACTATTTCGGAAAACGAATCAATTGATAAAGCTCTTAAAAGATTTAAAAAGAAATATGAACGCTCAGGCATTCTTAAAGAATTTAAGAAGCGGACTTTTTTTGTAAAACCTTCGGTGAAAAAACGATTGGAAAGAATTAAAGCTACCCGCAGAGCTCAACGAAACGATACTATGGATTAAAAAAAGCCGCCCCGATTCTTTCGGGGCGGCTTTTTTGCTATAAGACATCTGATCAACTCTTTTTCTTCAAATAATATTTTTCAAAATGCTTCTTTACACAATCCAAAGCCTCTTGCGGAGTATTACAAAAAGAAAACAATTTTAGATCCTCTTTACTTATCATTCCGCTTTCAGCAAGTGCATCAAAATTAATTAGATTTTTCCAATATTTTTCATCATATACAATGATCAGTAGGTTCTTCTTGATTTTCCCTGTTTGTATAAGAGTAATCATCTCAAAAAATTCATCCATCGTCCCGAACCCACCTGGATAAACGATTAGAGCTTTACTAAAATAAGCGAACCAAAACTTCCGCATGAAGAAGTAGTGAAATTCAAAACTTAATTGCGGGGTAACGTATTTGTTCACGAACTGCTCAAAGGGGATAGAAATATTGAGCCCAATAGAGTAGCCGCCGGCTAGTTTTGCCCCTTTGTTCGCTGCTTCCATAATCCCGGGACCCCCGCCGGTACTGATGATAAAACGGTTGCTGTCTAATCCTAAGTTCATAGACCACGTTGTTATTTTTTGAGAAAGCTCTACCGCGTCCTCATAATATTTTGACATATCAACGTGCTGCTGCGCTGTACGAAGTTTTTGAACAAAATCAGGAGTTGTTTTGGGATCTGAAGTCTTAATTTTATTGTATTCCTTCAGGGCATTTTTTTTTGAGCGAAGACGTGCCGAGCCAAAAAAGACGATCGTATCTAAAATATTATATTTTTTAAAGCGGGCGGCGGGTTCTAAATATTCAGAGAGAATTCTTATAACCCTTGCATCTGCTGAGTGAATAAAATCCAATTTTTCGTAGGCTTTATATTTTTGCATAAAGATTTTAGTTAATTAATAAAAATATGTTTATAATTTGGGGGTTGTAATATACTCTATTTCTCTTTTATTCTAATCATGGAATTATGAAAAAACTTATTTTATTTCTGCTCATACTCGGTCTTGTTGTCCCTTGCTATTCACAAAACATAAAAGCAGAAATTGAAAAAATACTTCAAAAAGTCCCCGCTCAATCACGGTATGGTATCGTGGTCTTAAATCCTATGAAAGAGGACACGCTCTTCGTTTACAATGCGAGCGTCCCCCTCGTTCCTGCTTCAAACACCAAATTGTTTACAACTGCTGTCGCTGTTTACTTATTGGAACCCGGCTATTCGATCTCAACCAAATTTTTCACCGACGCCAAGAAGATTGATCAGGGTAGGTTGGATGGAAATCTCTATCTGAAGGGCTATGGGAATGGATTATTTAGAAGCGATGACCTTGACCAAATGATAGAAAATTTAAAACGTAAAGGAATTACTGAAATAAATGGTGATGTTGTAGGAGACGATACTTTCTTTGATGATGTCTATTCTAGAAAAGATTGGATAGAGGATGAAACGCAAACTGTTTCTCTACCTCCGGTAAGCGCACTGGTACTCGACAGAAATAAATATGAAGTGAGAAAAAAGATACGGAGAAAAAGGTATAGGGTTGTTACGGAATTCTTTTCAGATCCACCGCTGAAAATTGCGGAAATTGTATTTAACAAATTAAAAGCAGCTTCGATTATCGTTAGCGGGAACTTTAAAAAAGGAGAAACTCCGAAGTCTGCAACCGAACTAACTGCTCATGCAATTAAATTGAAAGATTATCTGAGTGTTGTAAATAAAACAAGTGATAACTATTTAGCCGAATGTCTTTTTAAGATAGTGGGCGCAGTCTCTTCAGCAAAAGAAGGTTCTGCATTCTATGCCGCACAGACAATAAATAAATTTCTTTACGACAACGATATTCCATCCGAAGGAACAAAAGTAGTTGACGGTTCCGGTCTCTCAAGGAACAACAAGATCTCGGTGGGTGCAATTACCGGATTATTGGAGAAAATTTATTTTGATATCAGGTATTTCGATACTTTCTATAATTCGCTTAGTACTGCTGGCACAGACGGAACACTTAGAAATCGGATGAATAATTCAGGTTCGGATATTAATTTTAGAGGGAAAACGGGAACGTTGAACGGAGCTTCTTCAGTTTCCGGTTATTTAAAATTAGCTAACGGAGACGATCTCATTATCAGTATGATCTTTGAATTCTCAAAAAAAAATCAAAATTATTATAGAGATGTTGAAGACAAAATAATTGAAAAGTTAGCCGGATTCAATTACGAATCCGGCAGATAATCTTATCGCGGTAAAGCAGGATTCGTTGGAACGTTTTGTCTTCCACCTTGTTGAATAACACTGTTTGTGTTATCATTTTTAGCTGACGGCAGAAAGAAAAGATTTACAACTATTGCTAACACCACAAGCACACCCGCAAGCCACCAGGTTGATTGGCTTAAAAAGTCAGCCGTTCTTCTTGTTCCAAAAACAGATCCTACATTTGATCCGCCAAAAGTTCCGGCTAAGCCTGACCCTTTGCTTGCTTGCATCAGAATAATAATAATCAATAAAATTGATATAATAACTGAGATTCCTATTAAAACACTATACATAAACACCTTTCTTTGTATAAATGGTAGCGGGGGAGGGATTCGAACCCCCGACACATGGATTATGATTCCATTGCTCTAACCTACTGAGCTACCCCGCCATACTTGTTAAAATGGCTTCCAAATATACTAAACATTACAATTTTAGCAAAAATTAAAGTATCATTCTTAAAATCTTTAAACTATTTTTTACGGGTAAAACTATTTAGCTTCTCTCTCGACCTCCTGCCGGATGATTATAAGTAAACTTTCTCTTTTACCCCTTTTTATACGCTTCCATTAACTGCTTTAAGTCGCTTAAATAGAAGGAATGAAGAAAATCAACATCTTCAATTGAAAGAGGGGCAAATTCTTTTACATTCGCGGCAGCTTGCTGTTCGGTTCTTATGCCGGGAATTACTGTTGAAATTCCCTTCTGGCTTAAAATAAAACTCATCGCAAAATCAATAGGTTCAATCCCTCTTGCATCCGCTAACTCAAAAACCTTTTCAAGTCTATCAAGTGATAAATTCAGCAACTCCGGGTTTAATCTTTTACTTCTGTGGTCGTTTAAGGCGAAGACTTTTTCTCTGGAAAACTTTCCGGTTAATAATCCAAAATGGAGTGGAACGCGGGCAATGATGCCATACTCATTTTCAACCGCCAAAGGAATAACTTCTTCTAAAGCAATCTGATTAATGATGCTGAAAGCAATTTGAAACGTATATCCGATTTTATGTTCAATAAAAAAAATTGCCTCCTTCTGCGGTTCAAACGTATTAAGCGAAATACCCCAATACCGTATTTTGCCTTCTTTTTGCAGTTGTTCCATGGCTTCAATACATTCACCTTGTTCCAAATGCTGAATGCGCGCGCTATGTAACTGATAGACATCAATCACATCTTTTTTTAACCGTTTTAAACTTTTTTCGCAAGCAGTTAAAATATATTGTTTGGAATAATTTGAACTTGCTGATCCAGTATCCGATAAAGTGTTTCCGACTTTAGTGGCAAGAAGCAGTTCATTCCATTTTCCGCCAAAAACATTTCCAAACAATTCTTCACTATGACCGAACCCGTAAAAATCCGCAGTGTCGAAAAAATTCACCCCAAGTTCTGCTGCTTTTAAAATTGCCTTTTTAGAAATTTCATCATCAACCTGACCCCAGCCAATAGGAACGTCTCCCGCCATCACCGGTCCTCCTATTGCCCATGAACCAAAACCAATTTCAGAAACTAATAAATTTGTTTTCCCGAGTTTTCTATATTTCATGCCTACTTAGAGAGTTTGTTTTTAATATTTGCAGCATATTCATTTTTAAAAAGATTTGCGTCGTTCGATTTCCAATCTTTGATCACAATTCCTGCACCTTGTAATCGCTGGTTGGTTTTCGCTATTCGATTAACAGGGTCGGGATGTGTAGAGAGAAATGTTGCTACTTTATTGCTCTTTGAACTGACTGTTCCGTCATCCCGCATTTCTTCAAAAAAGAATTTTACGGCGCCCGGATAAAAGCGGGTATCTTTAAGATACTCAAAAGAATAGTTGTCGGCATCATCTTCATCCGATCTGCTGTTTGCCAAAAATGCGAGTCCAACAAAAAGATTGGAAGCAACTTCAGCAATTTGATTTGGCTGGCTTCCGAGCAGCATTCCAAGCAAAAATTGAGCTCCATAATATTTTGTCATTCGTTGAGTTGCATGTCTTTTTTCAGCATGTGCAATTTCGTGTCCTAATACTCCGGCAAGAGCGGCTTCGGAATCAAGATATTTAAGCAAGCCCGTGTAGATATAAACGTTCCCACCCGGTAAAGCAAAAGCATTTAAAGTGTTATCGTCGGCAATTAATTCAATCTTATAATCATATACACTTCTTTTTGCGATCTTGGGGGAAGTTAATATTTGTTGAAAAATGCGTTGGTCTATATATGTTCTAATTGAGGGATCGCCTCTAAAGACCGGGAATTCAGCTTGATTGGTTAACATTTCAGCAGAAACATCGTGGCCAAGTTTTACATCTTCTGAATCAGAAAACATATTGAATCCACCGCTTCCGCTGCACGAGCTGAGAATAACAACTGAAAATAACGATAAAAAAAGATTGATAATATTCGTTTTCATTCTTGCACCTCT
Organism: Ignavibacteria bacterium CG1_02_37_35; assembly: GCA_001871325.1. GTDB lineage: Bacteria > Bacteroidota > Ignavibacteria > Ignavibacteriales > Ignavibacteriaceae > UBA1563. Next base: position 3,042 of record MNVA01000070.1, on the reverse strand, counting down.
TTCTGTATTAAAGTTAATTCTTTCCAAAGGTAGTCCAGAAGTTCTTGAATTCCGTTCCGTGTTGCTGAAGAAAAAACTATGGTCGGAGAATCTGCTCCACGGAATTTTTTCTTTTTCAATTTTACAATCTCCGTTTCTGTTAACAGATCAGATTTGGAGATACTAATAAGCTTTTTCTTTTGAGCAAGAATTTTGCTGTGTGTCTTTAATTCCTTAAGGAGAATCGAAAAATCTTTTTGATAATCTTCCGACTGACTATCAATTAAAAATAGAAGGATTTCTGTTCTTTCAATGTGCCGCAAAAACAAAAGTCCGAGTCCTTTTCCCTCAGAAGCTCCCTCAATAATGCCCGGGATATCCGCAACGGTAAAACTTTGATACTCTTTATACCGCACAATCCCCAGATTTGGTTCAAGGGTAGTGAAGGGATAATTGGCTATTTTGGGTTTAGCTTCTGAAATTGTAGAAATTAAAGTTGACTTTCCCGCATTAGGAAAACCGACTAACCCAATATCGGCTATCAGTTTTAATTCCAAAATAATTTTTATTTCTTCGCCGGGTTTACCGTCTTCAGCAAATCGGGGCGTCTGGTTAGTCGCCGTCGCGAAATTGGAATTCCCTTTTCCACCTTTTCCTCCTTTCGCAACAACGACCTTCATCCCGTTTGTATTGAGGTCGTACAGAAGTTTTTCTGTCACCGCATCCTTTACCATCGTGCCTACGGGAACTTGAACAAGAATATCTTTTCCGTTTCTTCCGTCTTTTAAAGAATTTGCTCCTGCTGCACCATCTTCAGCGGCATAATTTTTTTTATAACGGTAATCTAAAAGTGTGGAGAGATTACTGTTTGCGACAAGAATAACATCACCTCCCTTACCGCCGTTGCCGCCGGAAGGACCTCCTTTGGGAACATATTTTTCGCGGCGAAATGTAATTGCGCCGTCTCCCCCTTTCCCTGCTGAAATATTAATTTGTGCGTAATCAATAAACATTAAAACTCCTTATCACGAAAAAATTGTTCTATCTTTTCCTTTAGCAAGACTGCCTCTTTTCCCACAGAATTTACGCGATAAGAAAGAAAAACATCTTTAATAATTTGGTCTGCTTCATCCTCATTGGAACATTCGGCTATACTCTCGAGCGTATTCACAAAATCTAAACTGTCCTGATTAAAAATCACGTTAATGATTTTCATTGTCTCTTTTGTAGTGAAATAACCGAAGATATCATTTTCAGGTTTGTCGGTCGAATCAAATTTTTCTTTAACGGGTTCTTCTTCGACCGAATCGAGTTTTTCCTGATCCTCGCTTTCACTTCCATCTTCTTTAAAAGAATCATTTTCAACTTGAGCTACGGTCTCTTCCTCCTGAGGTGGTGCGCTTTCTTCAAGCGATAGATCTTCTAAGTTTGCACTTTCAGCAGCTAAATCTTCATCTTCAATTACACTTTCATCAGCTAAATCTTCATCTTCAATTACACTTTCATCAGCTAAATCTTCATCTTCAATTACACTTTCAGCAGCTAAATCTTCATCTTCAATTACACTTTCAGCAGCTAAATCTTCATCTTCAATTACACTTTCAGCAGCTAAATCTACTTCTTCTTCACTTCTGCTTTCTTTTTGATGCAGAGCCTCTTCTTCAAGAAAATGATCTTCACTATTTCCTTCATCAATTGAATCAACTTCGTGAGAGAAGACTTCCCCGTTAATCGAGCTATCCGATGCTGATACAGGATCACCACTCTCGTTCTCTTCCGGCTTTAGAATTTCAGGTTTTAAAACTTTTGGCGCCTCAACTTCCGGGGTTGTTGTACCCTGCAGCAAATCGTCCAATTGTTTTTCATCATCATTCAACAAGTCCTCTGCTGATTTGAAGATATCAAGTTGAGCTTCATTTTGTTCAACTTCCCTCTGTTTTTCCTCCGCAAGTTCTTCTTCAACTTCAAATGAGAGGGAGCTAAAAAGAGCCGATTGAATTTCTGAAAGTTCAAACTTTTGTTTTGGATCAACTGAAAGAAGTTTCCTTATTCTAAAAATGTGATTGTGAAGCCCTTTATCTTTTAAGAATATTTCAAGAGTTTCAATTGAAAGGCGTGTTTTTATAACCTCGCCTGTATTCAGAAATTCCGCAATATCTATCAACGCATTTTCAAGAACATTTTTCATCTGCTGTTCAAGCAGTTGCTTCTGTATTTTTTCAAGAAAAGACTCAAACTCAAAAATAGTGATAGTGAGCAGCTGTTTCTTTTCTAAGATCGTTAAAAAAATCTTTTTGTAGTAATCATAAAAGTAAAGGTAATTAAAAAACATCTTCACTTCTTCTTGAGAACGTACTTCACTTGTGTCAAAAACAAATTTTTTCAACGTCCAAACCGGGCGAAGCAGATAGGTTAATTGAAACGTTACCGCCTGCTGAATTATTTTTTTTACTTCTTCATAAGGAAGGAGTTTATTCTTTTTAATTTCCTGACTTATCGCTAAAAAATGCTGGGCGAGTTCAGTGCCGCTGTAATCAAAAACCGATTTCTGCAACAGATTTTGCCGGTCGAGAAAAATAAGATAATCTATCTCGGCGGAAATATACCGCACAATTGCCGGGTGGACTTTTGCTTTGGTCAGATCATCCAAAGTAAAAAAAGAACCGAGCCTTTTAATCTTATTCAGATTAAAATCGGTGATAAATTGAATTTCCTTTTCAAACATTGCTTAACTTAAGTTATTCTTACCCATAAAATAAAAAAAATCCCGGTTAAAAGTTAATCGGGATAAAAATATGCCCTCACCTAACGTCTCCCAAAGAGAGAGGAGAAGGGATTTTTTCGACCAAGATTCCACTCGTTTGGAGTTTGGTGATCGTAAATATATTGATGTATTCAGTTCTACATGTTTCAATCCACGCGCCTGCATGAGGCGCGACGTTGGTGGCATAACCCATAGAGAGACCGACCATGTTTCAATCCACGCGCCTGCATGAGGCGCGACGTTGGTGGCATAACCCATAGAGAGACCGACCATGTTTCAATCCACGCGCCTGCATGAGG
>MNVA01000171.1 GCA_001871325.1 Ignavibacteria bacterium CG1_02_37_35 | reverse complement strand
CTTTAACTTAAGGTGAAATGGATGATAAAAAATATAAATGTCATGTAATACCAAAACCTCTTGATATAAATAAAATAAGAGATGAAAATGAATACGTAACTTTCTATCGGCTTCACTCAAGCAAAACTATTGCCATACAGTTTATTGACGCATTAGAGCGAGAATATGGCTTTATTGGTAATAATGGTGAAAAGAAAAGACTGCCGAAGAGAAAAATAGCTAAATCAAAGAAAACCTACCGATTACCTAATTCTATAATTAATTACATCAACACAATGTCATCAATGAGAGTAATAAGCCAATGGGCTTTCATAACCGAAGTTTTAACTGAAAAAATGGTAAATGATTCAAAAATAAAAATAGACTGATGCACATGAAAATGACCCAAAACGAAAATAAACAAACAACAGGCGCAGTTGTTTGTACGGTATGTGATAGCTGTATTCGTGATATGATTAGAAATATACTGCGTGGTGATGAAAATAATATCAATTTTAAAATGGAAGATGCAAAACAAAAAAAGGAACCAATCTACGAGAAACTCTCACCCAGTGAGGTGTTGATTATAGCGAAAAATGAGGATGGATCGCTTGATGTTGTCGAATTCATTAATGGAGTATTAAAATACCACAAGGTTACATACGAAAATGGTTAATTCATATGAATTACTTAATGCTGTAAAAAATATTAAAATCCATGAGGATGATGGGTGCGCACAGAAAATTAAGAAGAATATAAAGGAGGTAATTAAAATATTATCTGAAAAATTGTATAAACATCAAGAGGGAACTGAACTATTACCTTACCGTGTTGATAAAATCGTTGATGTAAAGACTACACCTGGTGGCTGGGAAGTTATGCAGGAAAACGGGTGCTGCCTTTACATTAAAGAAAAGTGGCTTGTTGAACCTCATATCGGGGATGATATTGCTGTTTACGGGTTCCCGGGGATGTTGATTAACGGAATATGCCTTAAACAGGGGGAACAATATGGGACACTGTTTTTTCACGGTAACCTAGAGAAAGGGGTTGATTACGACAAAGGAGATGTTGTATTCAAAACACAATAAAAAAATCAATCAAAACACAATAAAAAAATCAATCAAAACACAATAAAAAAATCAATCAAAATTTTAATATAAAAAACTCAAAACACGAACGAAATGACAACCCTTATAGATGATTTAACAGGTAAACCTAAAGAAGATGAAACTGGCAAGGAACTAACCGAGGAAAACATAAAAAAGTTTAGATCCGTGAGCAGTCGGCTTAAACGTGTTAGGGAAATGCTTAAATTAGGTAAAGGCGTTGATGAAATAGTTAATGAAACTGGAGTAAAGCCGAGAGCGGTGAATATACAGGGGGGTATAATGTTTAATGCCGGGGAATTAACCCGTGAACAAGGAATAGCCTTAGGTTTAAATAAAGCTAAAAACTCTGATGTAGCAAGGAAGATTGTTGAGCAGATTATAACGGACACTGGAGCTAAACCGGGGAGTACAGTACAATTATCCGGCGCTAAGGCTACATTACAAGAGGAATTAAATGAGAAAGAAACTGAATTAAATGACTTAATTAAACTAATACAAAATAATGGAATACCTAATACTCAACCAAATATAATTAAACATAACATGGAATCACCTAACGATTTAGCCTCAATGGCTAACGAGCTAATGAATGTAGCTATGAAGATGAGGTTACAGAAACAGATTATGAAATTAGCATTCAAAGACGATGAAGAAGATGAAAACGTTGGTAGTAAACGTAATAATAGTGAAGTATTAGAGAAACTTGCTCGGCTTGAGGAGAAAATGTTCAAAAACGAGGAGGCGGATAAATTAAAGCAATTAGAGGATAGAATAGATAAGAAGTTTACTGACATACTGGATAGAATAAACCATAAAACACAGCCATCCGGTAAGGATGTTGAATACAGACGTATGATGAGGGAAATAACTGCTTTAAGAGAACGTTTTGGAGATGTGAAAAACGATAACCTAAAGGCGGAGTTGATGGGTAAACTTGACACATTACAGAACAATATGCGCGGTGCAATGCAACCAGCACAACCCCCAATTGACCCACTTGCATTAGCACAGTTTGGATTAACAAGTAAAAATCAAGGAGAGGAGAATGTAATAAGATTAATGGGATTATTATCTCCACCACCACCAGATAGAGCAGCGGAGGTTGAAATGGTTAAAGCCAAAAACGAGCATGAAAGGGATATGAAAAAAATGGAATTAGGCAAAGAACCTGGTATTGTTGAAAAAATAGTAACCCCGGAGAATATTGATGCCGCAACAAAATTAATACAAGCAGCGTTATCAGGTAAAACACAAGCTCAACCAACAAACGATGACGCAGTAAGGAAAACCCGTGAGGAACGTATTAGTATAAACCAGTATGTTGAACATGGCGACTTGACCTTTGGCGGACTCAAGCTTGATGTTAATACTGGAGTGCCGAGCGTTAACGGCAAAGAAATTAGCGGAGATGAGGCAACTAAACTATATAACGCCGGAATGGCTGAACTAAATAAGAGAGCTACCGCCGGAGTAAGTGAAACAGTAACTTAACTTATGATGGATAAGGTTACGAAGATTATTTTAAGCCAAATAAAGTCTCTAACTCAGTTTGATTTACTTATTTACATTGACCGGGACACAAAACTTGTAGATAAAATACAAAAAAAATATGGTCCGTTAGTAATATTTGCTGCTAAGATTGTGGCGAAAAAAATGGATTTAAGCCACATAACCGTTGACAGTTTACTTGAAGGAATCCGTGTGGATAAGAAAGAGTTCTACCAAATACTATACTCTGGACGCGGACGCGCGTGGTTAAGTAAAAACCTTACTGAAGTCAAAGAATTCATGCAAACATGAATTACTTCTTTTTCCTTTTAATTACTGCATACGCGCCTCCTGCGATTAATGCTGCAATGACAAGCCGACTGTAATCTTCATCGTTTCCACCGGTTGTTGTGAGTTCACACGTTACTGTCGTTGGAGTAGATGTATTTGTTGTAACTGTCTGAGTTTTGGATTTACCGTAATCTCCATGTTCAACATAAACTTGGTATGTACCAGCCGGCTTGTCGCTTGAAGTAAATGGAGTATAACCCTGTATCATACCATTAATCCAGACTGTTGCGGTAAAGAAAGGTATGCCGTCGAGTGTTGATTCAACATTCAATACTGCTGTTTCAATACCCTGCGGGCTAAGGTAATAATAGACTGGTGTATTATCTGGCACATACCTAAAATCTGCCGTAACCGGTCCATTATAAATGTATCCTAACTTTGAAACAGATATACTATAAATATCTGGCATAACAACAAAAACCGCTCTACCATCCAAGCCGGTTATTCTATTTGAAGTTCCGAGTGTTACGGACGCACCCTGAATCAATTTTTCAGACCCCGTCTCCCTTACTTCAATTATTGCAGTTTTGGTATTAGGAAAAATTTCGTATGTGAAAGGTGATTCAGTAGAACCGAAACGTAAAGTCATTTCACCATTAACATAACCGTCGCATGTAAATTTAAGGTCAATTGTACTTCCTTCCTCTCGATAAAATTTAATGCCAGTTTCTCCTGTTGCGCCAGTATCCAAATAAAACCCGTCACGCTGGTAACTAACTAAAATCTTGGCGTTTCCGGGAATACAGTGTATTATTTGTTCTATTATTGCCATTTTAAATAAAATTAACTTATTACTTATTTTGTTTTCATTCATAATAAAGTATTTAATTTAAACTGAAAACAAAAGATATTTATGGTTATCATGCAGGACATTGGGTCAAGTTCCAGAGGAGATGATATTGAAATGGAACACGTACTCCGGAATTTACTCCACAGTGAAGGACATTTGATGGAGGAAATAGGGAAAGACCCGCACAACTTTGATTTAATAAACCGGCTGGGTGAAACTGTCAGAACCCGGCAGGCTACGGTTAAGGAGTGGGCTGGTAATAGAATAAACCCCAGCGGCTGGTGTAATGCTAAACACATGATTATCGCTGAAATGCACGCTGAGGAAGCTTTATCGAATGCCGCCCGGCAGGAGAGAGTGGAGGAGGAAGACACATTAAACAGAATACAACTTGTTAAGGAGATTGGCGTACTCAAAAAAAAAGCCGTTGAAGACTTCCTATCGGGTGATGAGGGAACTGAAAACCTCGACGACAACGTGTGCATGCGGTGTTTCGGAGACCTAAACATTAAACCACACGAAGTTTATGCGAAAACCGAACACCCAAAGGAAACGAACCCCGGAGACGGTAAAAAATTAATGTACGTTATACTCGGAATCGCGGGAGCCATAATACTATATAAACTTTTCACGACAAAAGAGAATAGTCAAGACTGCGCTACAATAAAAGAGTGCCTAATACGGTCAGCTATCCCACGAATCATAAACGGAAAGCCATTTAATAACAAGTAAAACAAAAGATAAAGTAACATAAAAATGGATAACAAAAAACTTATATTATTGGGATTAATTGGAATAGGAGCCGCAATTGCATTATCAAAAAATGGTTCAGCGGAACATCCACCAACTCAAGAAAACTTGATACCGAATGCAGACTTCACGCAAGGTTTAACTGGCTGGGATCCGTATTTACTTGGCGGGTACATGAAGTTTGAGGAATCCAACACATCACTTGAGGGTAAGGGCATGAAAATGACTGCAAATAATAGTTACATTGAAATATATGGCGAAACCGTATGCAGTAGTATGATGATATTAAACCCTGGTGTGTATAGTTTAAAATTCTGGCATAAAGGCAGCGGCGGATTTATGGTTGGAGTATCAACTGTTTCAGGAGTTGACTTAACTAAAGACAACCCGTCGGATTGGATTATTTACGACCCAGTAAACGACCGTACACCATACGATGACCCCGTAAACGGCTCGTATGTCGTCGTAAACCAAGACCTTGACTGGAAAGAGTATAGTATCCTAATAGACCAACCAATAGGGCAAGGTGAATATTGCGTTAAGATTGCTATGCGAAACTTTAACGCTGATTGGAATAATACGCCAAGCTACTTAGACAGCTTCAATTTCCAGAAAACCATTATCGCAGGATACTCACCTGCCGGCGTGGTTTCAAATAACTGCTCAACCTGCACTCGACCAAAAATCGGAGCATTTGATGCACATATTTAAAACAAAAATGACTCAAGTAACTTGTAAACTAATAAGCAACGTAGATAATGTAATGACATTAGAATGTGATATACCCGTAATATACGGCAGCGGCAAACAACGTAAACCCCGTAAAGTCACTGACAGAAATATTTGTGTTGGCGTACAAATGAAGTCCGGGAAAAACATGAGTGAATCCCAGAAATACTGCGGACTACACCAAAAAGAGTATGAGAAACAAGCCGAGGAGGAGAACAAGAAACGCGGATTGATTTAAGAATTCTAAAAAAAACAATAAGAAAAAGATAAAACGCTCCCATATAGGGAGCGCTTATGTTTTTGCGTAAGCATTACATTTGATTTTTACGCTTGCGTTCGTGTTTTTTACAATCATCTCCGCAAGCACTTCGCGCGGATTTTAGTCCTTCAAGGAGCTTCTCTCTTGTACCGTAATCTTTTCCGCTCATAGCTTTTCCGATACAGGAATTACATTTGCTTGCACTCTTTTTTCTGGTTGCAAAAATTCTGCCATCTCCTGTTATGGTCACGTTAATTAGTCCCTTTGCGTGGGAATACTTTGGTTGTCTTGCCATTTTTGTGTGTTTTTATTTGTTTATTTTATATTATTTATTTATTTTGAAAACAAAGTAATTAAATAAGGGCATAAATGGTCTAATTGGTATAAATGGAAAACACAAGAAACATTAGTCAGCGGATTATAATAAAAGACGTAACTGAAGTAATACTTAAACCCCCTAAAATAGATTGGAGGCAAACCGCTAAAGACTTAGATAATGGATTTAAATTATGGTTCCCAATAAATAAGGGTGATGCAAGCTATGGACGGAGAATAATCTGCAAGAACCTTAAAATTAATCGGGAGGAATTAATTTGCGTTAAATGTCAGAGTCCAACAAACGGGGACACCCGTGAAGGATACGCTTTCCTTTTACGGAAAACCTTAATTAAAGAATTAAACGAAGATGGAGAAACAAAAAACAAGTAAACAAATATTAACCTGCGTAATGGTTGAAGATAATACGCTTGTATGCGAGATTGACGGAGAACTGGCGGAGAAACCTTCAGGTTTAACACCCGACAGTCCGGCATACAAATTCCTTAAACGTTTCTCAAGAGACGAGTAAAAATGACAGATGAAGCAGTAACACTAAAAACCGAAGAAAATATAAAAAAAAGTGGAAGTGAATTAATTCACACCGAAACCTTAGTCTGCCGGATATTCGGAGACAAGAAACAATACTTGGCGTGCACAATTAGAGAATCTGGAGACACCGACGAGAAAGCAGCCGAGAGATTACATGAAACACCTGCCTACAAATTCCTGAAAAGGTTTTCACATCAAATTTAAAAAAAACTAAAATGGCTGAAGAAATGATTTGCATGCGCAAAGGAGAGTATGAACGGCTTATTAAAATCGCCGGAGAAACAATAAAAAGCAAAAACACGGTTAAGCCAAATGAACGGCTTGGAGAACTGAATCAAATACACATAAAAACAGAATTACAAGAACCAGTAACAACAGAAAATGGCGGAGACTGAAATAGTAACTGCGGAAGGATGCGTACACTGTGAAAACGCTAAAAAATATCTGAACGAGAAAGGAATATCCTACACTGAAAAACCTTTCGATAAAATGACAGACACCGAATTAGGGAATTTAGTTGACCGATTAGGGCAAGATTTCGGCAACCGAGTAGGATTCCCAATAATCTGCAACACGAAAACAAATAAATGTGTTATAGGAAACGATCCGGCAGGCATAGACGAGGTAGTGAAAGGTTAATGCTTCGGGGGTTTGACTACGAACTCAAGCCCCGGCTCCTCACGTTCCGTTAGGATGGCGGTTAAACCTAATAAGAAACACTCACGACAAAGTTGATTACGCTCACCCACCCTCCTACGACATTTCCTATTTGCACATGGATATTGATTTAGTCCTCTCATTTTTCATTCAATTAATTTTAATCTTTTCATTTTTTAGGCAATCCCGCCGTCTCCGTATCAAATAATAAAATATTGTCTTCTTTCATTTTTTTGGTAGTTGAATAGGTTTATACCCCGTAAGGTAATGGTATTTAACCCAAAGTTCCTCAATCTCTTTTTGGGGTATTTTTGTATAACTCTTATCTGTGACGTTGGTTCGGGCGTGCCCAAAGAATGTTTTAAGCAACACCCCCGTAAGCTCCGGAGCATACTCCGTGCAACCGGCGAATGAGTTCCGCATTCGGGTGATAAACAGTCCCCGGAAAGCGTGTGGGTTGTTTTTGGATTCAACAAGACCCTCATACTTCCAAAACATCCGGTTAAGCTGCTCAATGAATGTGAATTTATTGTTAAGGTAAAGCTTCAACATAGATGCAATATACGCGTCAAAATACAATATCCGGATACCAGCTTGCGTCTTAGATTTCGTAATCTTCAACGTGTGCGTTCTAAAGTTTACGTTGCCTTCAACAACATTATTGATAAACTCCTCGCGCCGTAATCCAAAATACATTAGGAGTAGGATTATTATTTTATCGTGGTACGCTACTTTACTGTTTTCAACGAGAAACTTAGCGTCCTCTAACGTAATAGAATCCTTCACTTCCCCACCAGATAATGCGGTAAACTTATCTCCTCCGGGAACTTTAAGCTCCATAATACCCTCACAACGGTCAGTCTCATCCTGCCGGCGAAACATATCCTTGTTTGTTTTAACTGGTATGTCAACCTTAGCCTGCGTCTTACACCACTTAAAGAACGATTTAATCTCAATCAACGCCTGCCTCCTGCTTGTGGTGCTTAAATCACCTCTACTGTTTAGGTAATCCATTACGTCCCCGTTAACGCAGGATTTGAGGGCTTTCCGGGGCTTCTGTGAGGCAAGCCATTCCTCAAATGCGTTTAGTGTAGCTTTCTTAGTTCTAATCGTATTTTTGGAACGCTTCATCTTAATAAGATATGATAAATACCTCAACAATAAATCAGTTTCCTCGTTTGTCATTTTAGTGTCTTTGTTTTTATCGGGCTTTTTCTTCACGCCCTTACACTTGTCTTTACTCAACAAGCAGTTTCTTTTTGTTTCACCGCACTTGTCGCAGCGGTCGCCGGTGATAACGTGTCCGCTACCTGTGATTATTTTTTTCATTTTTGTGTTTTCCAGTTCCGTTGTTGTGTTTTATTCTTTTATTTCATTTTCAGCCAACCCACTTCCATTTATCTTCTTTGGGTTCAAATAATATTCCCTTAATCTTTAGCACATTCAAAATTTTCAGTGTCGTGTTTTTGTCAATCTTTGATTCCGCTGCTTTTTCCATTATATCGTCAAGCGGCGCAAGTTTATCTTCCCTCGCCTCACATACTACCCGAACAATATTCTCAATCTTATAAATCTTGTCTCGCTCCGTCTTAGGATGGTCTGTCATAATCCAGTCAATATCAATTGCTCCGGTTTCATCGGTTGCGAGTTCCTTTAAAATAAAATTAATTAAACCAATAGCCCTATCAACATCCCCTACCTCAATTTTATTACTCAACCTCGCTCTTGCGGAAGCGAAAGCAATACGCTCAATACCCCCCAACTGTCTCATTGTTGCTGAAAAAGAACCTTCGTGACCTAAAGCCCGTAATGCAATATAATATTCAATACACCTGTCTTTAGCGTCTTGGTCTTTTATTGTGGGGTGAATGTTTGTTTTAGCGTATGTGATGTACTTCCTAAATAATATTTTATTAATCTCCGGTTTCCGGTCATTGTCTGTGCTGGATAAAAAGTGTTCAGCTTTATGTTTGTCTGCTTCTTTGTCGAGAACATCCCTCACTGGGAAGATTAAATCAAAGCGGCTAATCATCGCGGCATCTAAACCAATTTGCTCGAAAAGCGGTTTATATGGAGTAAACCTCGATAAGTTTGGATTACATGCTGCGAGTATTGCTGTTTGGGTATTGAATCTTGCCCTAACACTTGCTTTATTGATGTCGATAAACCCGTTTTCGATTGCATCATGGAGTTTCTTTCTATCCTCATCGCTCATCTTATCAAATTCGTCTATTGCGCACACCCCGCCACTACACATACCCACGGGACCAATCTTAGCCACCCAGTGACCGTCATTCACCCTATCCTTCTCAACTGATGCAGTCAAACCCACGCCGGTACTCCCTGTCCCAGTTGTGTACATGGCTTTAGGTGAAATAGAAACTGCATCCAATAATAGGTCGGTTTTGGCTGTGCCCGGATCACCGACAATTAAAAGATTAATCTCCCCTTTTTTTCGTTTACCTGAATTAGTTAATAAATTTTTAGTGTTACCGGAGAATAGTTGTAATCCGATTGCTAATTTAAGTTCATTGTGTCCGTATAAATCTATTCCAACCGAATTCGTAATTTTACCAAAAATATCTCCCTTAGAAAGTTTCTTAATCTCTTTAATATCCTCATTCGTAAGCTCGTGGTCTTGCATCCCCGTATGGAATAATACGTTATTGGCCTCAATAAAACGATTATAGACAGAACCCTTCTCTTTAGATTGAAGTAAACGGTAAACTCCATTGACAGTAACCTCACACCCCGTTACGCCATTAGCAACATCAAAACTCCGCGCTAAATCATCCTCAAGCCACACCTGAACTTCCCTCGCGGATTCACCGGCTTCAATTTTATCCAACGTCTCTTGTATTGTGATAAACCGTACATCAATAAATTCGGATTCCTCCGGAACAAACTGGAAGTTTCTCCTATTGCACGAATCACAAACATTTGGGTGAGTTAATGTCTTTTTAGCTTTAAGCTGTTTGACAAACATTTCATGCCCACAGCGGTTGCATATAAATTTTCCATTAAAAACCTTTGGCAGTAAATCACCCACTTGTTGTATAATGCCTTTA
>MNVA01000152.1 GCA_001871325.1 Ignavibacteria bacterium CG1_02_37_35 | reverse complement strand
AAGAAATAATGAATTTCGAAGTGAATGCAATCCGTATTTTAACTTCATCATTCGAAATTCCTTGTTCGATATTCATTATTTGTTTTTTCCTTTAGCTTTTTTCCCAAGCAGGGTCTTGGGAAAAACGTAGTGCCTTAACAAAAAAGTTCGTGTAATAATTGGCAGAATATTTTAAATATGTTGAAATAGAAATCAGAAGTAAGAATTCAGAATGAAAATTCTGCTGACTTATGTATTCTGACTTCTTAGTTCAACTAAGCTTTAAGTTTTTTGGATCTGGCTTGTCCAGGTTAGGAATTAAGGTTACGATTTTGATTAGACTAATTCGCTGGTTATTAATATTTCTCATAACAGTATTGTCCTTTCCAAAATTAAAAAACACAACAGCTTGACATTAATGCTTAATTCCAAACGCATTATTACAACTCAGCAAAAAATTGAATTGATTTTTTTTAATTTTTCCTATGATTTTTGAGTGAGACTCTTTATTTTCCACTTAGAGATAATTCAAAAAATAATATTCATTAAAAAAAAGGCAAGACCAATGAAAAAAACATACTTACTTTTTTCTCTAGTTTTCTTAGCAGTAACTAGTCTTAAAGCTCAATCTCCAATTAATACAACAAACATGGCTACCTTTAACGCTTACGCTGGTGTAGCAGCAGATACCGCCATGCCTTACTATAAAGATTTAGGTGTAAGAAGAGTAATTGTAGCTGACCCTAATAACGATGGAGTGCAAGAAATTGTAGCTACTGATTACTCAAACGGCGGTAGAGTACATGTTATGAAATATGACGGTGCTGGTAATCTTGAAATTATTTGGTCATCGCCTCTTTCTGCAACCTCAAGCGGCTCAACCCCAAGATTCCCGCAGGTAGGCGATTGTGATGGCGACGGGATGCCGGAAATTATTTTTGAACAAAATGGTGAAGCCCGAATAGTTTTTTACGAATGGGATGGCACTTCATGGGGAACTGAACCTGCTTATGCAATTACTTCAGATATGTTAGTTGCAGCCGGTGGTTCGGGAAATTTACGATTCAATAGAGAAGTTTTAACCGTAAAAGATTTGGATGGTGATGGAAGATCTGAGATCATCGGTCATTCATTTGGTAACAGTAACAGAGATGTTTACATTTTGGGAATTGTAGACGATTTCCCCGGATTTGCTTCTTTAGTTATTGAGGGAGGACTTCCGGGCGCTTCATTAAATGGTATCAACTGGGCTACAGGTTCTCAATGGAGCTCAACTCCTGCGGATATTGACGGGGATGGTAAACTCGAAGTTATAAGTCACCACTGGGATAATTTTGGAATGTGGGCAATTCAAGTAAATGGTCCAGACTCCTATACTTACCCCGACACTTCAAAACCGGGTTTCTATAATAGGTATACTCCTGCAGATGGGAATAGTTATTTTGGCTTGGCTGCTGCAGATGTGAACGGAGATGGAAGAAGTGAAATTGCAGGCACTATGTATGGGAATGGTTTTGATATGTGTTTGTTCCAATTTTCACCTTCTGATACTTCCGCTAATTTATTTTATGCTGATGCTGATTCGGTCGCAAAGAGATATGGAATAATTGCAACAAACGCTTCTTTAGCTGCCGTAGGAGGAAAAACAGGCGCAGTTGAACTTTGGCCTTGTGTAAAAGGCGATCTAAATAAAGATGGTAAAGATGAAATCTATACCGGCGGCGGACGCGGATTGAATGTAATTGCCGTTCAGTATAATGGCTCCGGTAGTTTAGTTGATAAAAACAATTATACTGCCAATCTTGTTTATGCAGGTGAAGGTGGTGATGTATTTGCTACGATAACCATCCATCATGGTAAAGTTGATACGGTCATAACCGCTACAGATACTACTTACGTTCTTGATCCTACCGTTATTGATTCATCTTTTACAGAGACTCCATTCACAGCTTACATTTTTGCCGATAGTGTTGATATAGATAAAGATGGTAATATGGAAATGGTTCTTTCAGAGCAAAGTGTTTATGACTCAACAACGGTCATTGAATACGTTTGGGTTGATTCATCTAAAACTTGGGAGCGGGACAATGCTGCTGAACATAAAATTGTAAATACTTATCGCAAAACCGTACGTATTTTAGAGTATTCCGGTCCAAATGGACTTGTTGATAAAGGGTATAATATTGTGACCCCTGATGATTATAAATTAGAAAATAATTATCCTAATCCATTCAACCCAAGTACTATGATAAAAGTTACTCTTCCGTTACAGAAAAAAATATCACTAAAAATATTTGACATGCTCGGAAGGGAAGTGGCAACACTTATTAATAATGAAGTTCGTGAAAAGGGGAATTTTGAGGTATCATGGAATGGAACAAACAATAGCGGTTCGATGGTAGCAAGCGGTAATTACATCGCAACGCTAACGTATGGCAATTTTTCTAAATCCATAAAGATGACCTTATTGAAATAAAATAGTTGATGTTTTGGCACGAGGCTGAATCAAAAGTAATAAATTGATCAAGGATAAAGCGATTCAAAAGTTTTTTATCTTATGATTTAAGCTACTTTTGAGACAGCCTCTTATGCTATTAAATATCTTCTTTAATTAATTGATCAGTCTTTGACGTTTTCGATTTGACTATCGTTTTTTCAACAAAAGGCAAGTCCAAAATTCTTTTGAAAGGCGCGCTAATGCAGAAAGTTTTTTTACTATTTATTGTCACGGCATTTTTCTTAATTAATTGTGATCCGGTTTACGCCCAATCTACAGGCAAGATAATGGGCAAAGTGATTGATGCAACCTTGAATGAAGGGATTCCGTTTGCCAATGTAATGATTGATGGAACAACATTAGGCGCCGCATCGGATGCAGATGGAAATTATGTAATTTTAAATATACCGCCGGGGAAGTACAACGTTACAGCCTCATACATCGGGACACAAAAAGTTACGGTGAAAGGAGTGTCAGTCAATGTTGGCTTTACCACTTCTCTGAATATCAAACTTTCTCCGGGTGAAGTAACTTTGGATGCGGTAATTGTGCAGGGTGAAAGAAACCCTCTGATCAGGCAAGACTTAACTAACCCAATAGTCGCAATCACTTCGGAAACATTGGATATTTTGCCTGTTGATAATATTAGCGATGTAATAAAATTGCAGGCTGGTGTTGTTACCGGTGATGACGGAAGCATACACGTGAGAGGCGGTTACGGTAATGAAGTCGCATATACTTTAAATGGTCTTTCTTTAAACGATCCTTACGGAAACTCAAGAGCGGTCGGACTTGCCTCAAATGCAGTTCAAGAAGCATCTGTATCAACGGGAACTTTTAGCGCCGAATTCGGGAATGCTCTTAGCGGTGTTGTCAACTATGTTACCAAAGAAGGTCCGAGTGATTATACATTTAGTTTAAGAGCTTATGGCGGCGATTATGTAACGTCAAGGACAAATCTGTTTACAAATTTGGATAAAGTTGATGCATTGAATAGGGGAAGAGTTGAAGGAACTTTCGGCGGTCCGATCCCGATTACTGAATCAACCAGATTTTTCTTCTCCGGGATTTATGAGAATTTTAAAGGATCCTATTACGGCTATCGTTTATACAATCCATCCGATTCTTATTTAACACCGGATAATTTTAAAGGTTCAGATGAGCGATACGGTGATGCAACCGGAGCTTATATTTTCAATGCGTTTGACAAGAATGGTAACGGTTTACCAACAGGCGATAAACAATATGTTGCCATGGATCCCAACAACACGTTAAATTTACAATTCAATATCAGCCAGAAGTTAAGTTCTGTTATTAAGTTGAAGTATGAGTTTGTTTATGATAAAGCAAAGTCACAATCATTTAGTACACTTTCGGATAGAAGCTATTTATTAAATCCAGACGGACATGGATGGGATTATAGCCGTGGAGTTATTAATACTTTAGATTTAACGCATACTATCAGTGAGCATACTTTTTATACGCTTAAAGGGTCATATTCATTTAACCGGGCAGCATCCTATCTTTATTCCGATCCGAATGACCCAAGATACTTACCAAGTTTTTACAGAAGAACTATCGGTAACACGACTTATTATGCCGGCGGAACAGATAATGATATTACAAAAAGAAGTACATCAACTTTTAGTATTAAAGGAGATGTTGTTTCACAAATGTTCGGATCGCATGAAGTTAAAGCCGGATTTGAATTCAGAAAACATAAAATTGTTAGAGACGGGTACACCTTAGATTTTTCCAAATTAAAAGACATTAACGGAATCTCTTCACTTACTGCCTTAAATGGTAACGACTTACTCTATGATTCCACTTTAAATGTTGTACGTGGCAGACTCCAAAGCGTTTCAACTTATGATAAAAATCCAACGCAAGGTTCCGCGTATATTCTTGATAAAATGGAACTCGCCAAAACCATGATTTTAAACATTGGTCTTAGATACGAGTTTTTTGATGCCGCTTCCGATTACAACTATGATATTTCTCGCGATCTTACCGAGCAACAGTCAGGCTATATGAACACCTATCTTAAACGCGCTGAAATTAAACACATGTTATCTCCAAGATTCAGCGTCTCTTACCCGATAACCGATAGAGGTGTTATCAGATTTTCTTACGGGCATTTTTACCAGATCGGATCGTTGTCAAGTTTGTACTCGAACGATACAAGGTGGGTTCCCAACATTGCGGATATCCCCACATTTGGAAACCCGAATGTTAATCCGCAAAAATCTATCCAGTATGAACTTGGTTTACAGCAACAATTGACGGAAGATTTCAAATTCGATCTGACTGCCTATAATAAAGATGTACGCGATTATATTTTCACTCAAACCGTTTACACTCAAAAGGCGAGGCAATATCGAATTCTAACAAACTTAGCTTATTCGAATGTTAAAGGAATTACCCTCTCTTTTCTTAAAAGAAGATCTGCCGACGGCATCTTTGCGGCAACGCTTGATTATACTTTTCAGGTTGCTGAAGGAAATAGAACAGAACCCCAGGAAGATTTATTCTTTAGTGAAGCCGCCGGAAAACAAACAGAAACTTTTCTTGTACCGCTCAGTTTTGACCGTTCCCATTTAATCAACGGAACACTCACTTTTTCTGAACCGAAATCATGGTCATTAGGAGTGATTTATAATATTCAAGCAGGAACACCTTATACTGTAGTGCTGCCGCCAAGTTTATCAACCATAACGTATCAGCAAAACTCGGCGAATAAATCAATGCAGTGGGAAGTTGACTTAAAATTTGAGAAGTACTTTGACTTTGGCGGAATCAATTATTCTGTTTTCGTTTATGTAACCAACTTGTTTGATACTCAAAATGATAGAACCGTCTATCAAAGTTCAGGTAAATCATTATCGAATGTTGAACAAGCTTTGAATGCTCATCAGTTTGATGATTTACGCAACCGAATTAGTAGAGGCGATGCAGGAATAATGAATCCAAGTTACATTGACCAATATTACTCTCAACGACCGGAAAATGTAAATAAACCGAGAGAAGTAAGATTTGGATTCTCTTTAATCTTTAACTAAATCTATATTTAGGAAATTCATGATGACGAAGAAAAATATTTTGGTGTTATTTAGTCTGCTTTTATTTACCGGATTAGCTGTAGCTCAAATTAAGGATACAACTGATCCGTATTATTACAAGAATTTAACCCCGGAACAAGCTTTGGAAATTTTTGGTCCCATTAAAGGTCTAAAGTTCAATAAACTTACCGGTGAGACAAAAGAAATAAAGGATATTACGATTAAAGGTAATAAAATTACAACGATTCTCTATAATTATGGATCTGTTTGTGCTCCCGGTGTATTGCCCAATGTTCTGGATTTGGTATGGAATAGTTTAGGGTATGGTTATGAATTTGGTTTGATTGCAGGGGCTGAAGTTTTAGACATTAATGGCGATACCCTTCATATAATAAGTGATTCACATGGCAGATGGACTGAAGGTGATTATAATTCGAATCATACTTTAAAGTGGGGCTGGCTGCCGCGGACTGGTTACTCAGATAACAATCAAGATAAAGTTGCTTCTTTAAATGCTGAAGATAAAAACGGTGATGGAAAGCCTGACTCATGGCCCGAAAATTGGTATTCTGCCGGAGCCGGAAAATATTTGTGGCCTGCTTTTTTAGGTGATATGGCTACAGCGCCTGACGAAGAAGTTTTTTATGGAATTGATGATTATACAAATTATGAATTTATAGATCTATATCAGCCTTTTCCAAGTGATCTAACAAAAGGAGGATTAGGATTAGAAGCAACTGTGAGGATACTTCAATTCAACAATCCTATGGCTGAAGATATAATTTTTATGGTTTATCAGATAACTAATGCTTCTGAAAAAGATTTGCAAAAAGTTTACGTTGGAATGTTCGGTGATCCGCACGTTGGTGGAGCTGATGATTGGCGTGATGATCGCGCATTTTTTATTCCTCCGGCAGGTATACTTGCAGAGGCTTATGATCAGAGAGCAAGAAGCATGGTTTATGCATGGGATGCCGACTTCAAAGGAATGGGTGGTAAAATCCCCGGATACTTCGGCTGGAAATTCTTAGAATCCCCTTCATTTGATAATAATGCAAAAGACGACGATGATGACGGTATAATGGACGAGAGTCCCTTTAACGATAAAGGTTTTTTTATTGATGGTGTAGCCACGCCATTAACTTCAGGTATTTATGATGTTGCAAAATATACAGCAGTTTACGGCACACCAAAAGCTAGATGGTCTGGCGATGAAGATGGTGATTGGGATCCGGAAAAACATGATATCGGAATTGACGGTATTGGTCCTGAATCTCCCAACTATCCAGGTAAAGATTACGGTGAAGGTGATGGTAATCCCTCCCAGGCGTTTTATCAGGATTTAAATAATAATGGAGTCTTTGATAAAGAAGAATCCGGTACATTGAGTAATACTCAGCTCCCAGGATATAAGTGGGCAGGATCAGAACCAAATTTCGGGTACAGGGATATTTCTGAGTCAGATATGCTTGGATTAACGGGATTTTCTGCTGCTAAAGCTGAATCTCCCAATTTTCCCAAAAATGATGAATTAGTATGGCAATGGATCAACAGACCGGAAATTGATACAGAGCAACCGTTATTAAAAACAGAAGGGGATAATGCCTTCTGTTTTTCTACCGGTCCTATGACACTAAAAAAAGGTGAATCCCAAAGATTTTCTATGGCGATCATCATGGGTGAAAATAGAGATGATTTAATCCTTAATGCAGTTACTTCTACAAGAATTCTTGAAGCCGATTATCGATTTGCACAACCACCGGCAAAACCAATTGTAAAAGCTGTAGCTGAAGATGGTAGAGTGAGGTTGTATTGGGATGCAAAATCTGAAGATTCGATTGATCCTTTAACAACGGATAAGGATTTTGAAGGGTATAAAATTTACCGCAGCAGAAACTTTAATTTTTCAGATGTTTATACGATAACAGATGCAAATGGCGTTCCTTTTCTTGGTCAGCCGCTTTTAGATGACAATACCGGCAAAAGAGCGCAATTCGATTTAATAAATGATTATTCCGGTTTAGCACAAAGAGAATACGATGGACGCGGAGTAAAATATAATTTAGGAGCTAATACCGGGCTACAGCACGAGTATGTAGATTCGACAGTTCAAAATGGAATCACTTATTATTATGCGGTAGTTGCTTACGATCACGGCTCTCCAGAATTACCGCCGACGGAAACTCAATCGGTTATTCAACAAGATCCATTGACTGGTAAATTAATTTTTGATGTCAATACTGCTGAAGTAACTCCCGGACCTGTATCAAAAGGAATGACTCCGCCAGATGTAGGCTTAGCCGGTGCGCCGACTTCAGTTAATTCCGATGCTACAGGGAAAATTACGGTAAAAGTAATGGATGATTTAGCAGTAACTAATAAATTCTATAATATTTATTTTGAGGATGCACTCACTTATAGTGTGCTTGATTCCACTGGTGTTGAAGCCACGTTACTATCAAAAGACACGATTCTCGTTACCATGCCAAATAAAAATATTGAGGAAGGTAGTCTCCAGGTCTATGACGCGTCAAACACTTTGGTAGATCCATCAAAATACATTGTTAATTATAAGTCAGGACAGATTGCAAGCAAAAAAGCCGGTGATCTTGTTGCAGGTAATATGTATAAACTATATTACAGATATTTTCCTGTCTATCAGAGCAAATTGTTAAACAGTGAAGATGCAAATCCAACGTTTGATGGATTAAGAGTCTTCGTTCAAAATGATGAATTAAATTTTGACTTAGAAAATTCAAAATTTATTCACAATAGTGATGTAACGGTAAATGATACGATATTTTATCCGGCATTAGTAGGGGTAATTAGTTTGAGAACAAAAATTAGCGCCGATTGGGAAGTAAGGTGGAAGGATGTTGATACTTTAGCAGATGGAAGCTGGCAGTTTGCTGATACTGTAAAAACTTTATCCGGTACCTTTGCTATGCCATTTGAAATATTTAATATAACTGCAAATGCACAGGCAACTTTCGTAATAGATGAGTTGGTCCCCGGCAAAAAAAGTAATAAACGCTGGGACTGGGGCGAAGGAATAGTTCTGCAGCCACAGGGCGCAACAAATGCGGCTACGAGTTATGAAGTGATTTTTTCTTTAGATAAATCTGCTTCTGTTCAAAGGCTTCCGAAAAATGGGGATGTCTATCAGATAAAGACAAGAAAACCCTTTGAAAAAAATGATTCCTATGTATTTGAGACTAAAAAAGGTGAAGTTAAGAATGACCTCATCAGACAAAGTATTAATGATATTTACGTAGTCCCGAATCCCTACGTTGCCTACAGTATGTCTGAAAATCCCGGAAGAACTTTTACCAAAAGAGGAGATCGGGAAATACAGTTCAGAAATCTCCCGCAAAAGTGTACAATTAGAATTTACACAATAACCGGGGAACTGATTGATATGATCGAAAAAGATGATTTTACCAGTATGGCAAGCTGGGATCTTTTAAGTTCAGAGGGAATGAGGATAGCTTATGGCGTATACCTTTACCACGTAGATATTCCGGGAGTTGGTGAAAAAATTGGAAAATTTGCTGTAATAAAATAAAAATTGTTGATTTTATGGGACAGCATTTGAGCTGTCCTTTACCTATTTGAAAAAGAATTTTACGGAGAAAACCGAGTATGAGAAAATTTTTTATACTACTAACACTAAGCCTTTTGATTTTTATTAGTAATTCTAATTTGCATGCGCAGATATTTAGAGATATTACGAAAGTAGGAACAACTGCCGGGCAATTTTTAAAGATTGGACCCGGAGCTCGTGCGCTTGCAATGGGCGGCGCTTATGTTGGAGTTAGTGATGACATTTATGCCGTTTACTATAATCCAGCCGGAGTAGCAATAAACAAAGGGAACGGGCAAGCCGCTTTCAATCACACGCAATGGCTGGCGGATGTAAGTTATGATTTTGCCGCCGCATCATTGAATGTTGAATCGCTCGGCACTTTATTTTTATCTGTTACATCTCTTAGAGTACCGGAAGAAAAAGTAAGAACTTTTGAATTCCCGGACGGGAACGGGCAATTTTGGGATGCCGCCTCGGTTTCTTTTGGTTTTGGCTTTGCAAGGAGTCTTACCGATAGATTTTCTATTGGCTTCCAAGCCAAATATATTCAAGAATCAATTTGGAGTAGTTCTGCCAGGGGATTTGCCCTCGATGTCGGAACTTATTATGTAACACCATTCAATGATTTGGTCATTGGAGCGAGTGTTACAAACTTTGGAACCAAAATGAAACTTGACGGAAGAGATATTCAGATAAATTATGACCCTAATAACGATCCTTTAACTGGACCAAATAATGTTCCTGCAAGCTATGAAATGGATCAATATGATCTTCCGCTTACTTTTAGGATCGGATTTTCCATGGATGTACTCAAAACAAGATACATCAGAGTGAAAGCTGCTTTCGATGCAACTCATCCTAACGATAACGTTGAATATGCTAACGCCGGAATCGAGTTTGCATATGATGAATTGTTATTTATCAGGGGCGGTTATAAATCTCTTTTTTTAACCGATAGTGAACAAAGTTTTACGCTTGGTGCCGGATTGATGTATGAAATGAGTCCCGGCTTAAATGTTAAAGTAAATTATGCATACGGAGATTACGGAAGGTTAAAAAATATTCAATATTTTGATATCGGGATTGTCTTTTAGCAAATATGATAGATTGATTTCTTTATCGTAATTACTTTGTGGTTTTTTAAAATGAAATGAGCAGAATTAGGCTCTTAGATTCTTGTTAGCGCTAACATGTTAACGATAATTGAATAACGAATAATGAACAAGAAATAATGAATTTCGAAGTGAATGCAATCCG
>MNVA01000053.1 GCA_001871325.1 Ignavibacteria bacterium CG1_02_37_35 | reverse complement strand
TCAAATTGAAGAAGCGAAAAAGAAAATCAGCGCGGTAACGTAATAGCGTACAGATTTACTAAGGTGGCTTAACCAAACTTAGCAACTAAAACAAACCCACCTAAATCCTCCCTTTCTCAAAGGGAGGACTTTTAAATTCCTTCCCTTTTGTAAAGGGAGGACTTTTAAATTCCTTCCCTTTTGCAAAGGGAGGACTTTTAAATTCCTTCCCTTTTGCAAAGGGAAGACTTTTAAATTCCTTCCCTTTTGTAAAGGGAGGACTTTTAAATTCCTTCCCTTTTGTAAAGGGAGGACTTTTAAATTCCTTCCCTTTTGTAAAGGGAGGACTTTTAAATTCCTTCCCTTTTGCAAAGGGAGGACTTTTAAATTCCTTCCCTTTTGCAAAGGGAAGACTTTTAAATTCCTTCCCTTTTGCAAAGGGAAGGTTAGGATGGGTTAGAAATTATTACTCCTTAAATTCACAATCTCTCCTTATCACTATAATAAACTCTATTTTATTAGAATAATAACCAGGCGACCAAATCATTCTTGTCTTTGTTATTTTTTCAGCAAAAGAAGCTTAATTTGGTGGTACTATTCTTGTTCCATACGTTCAGTAGATAATAATAAGAAAAATAAGAAATTATGAAAAGCCGATTCAAAAAAATCATTTTCACCGGAATTCTTTCTGTCGGGATTCTCTCACTCAACAGCAGCGCTCAAACCAATGCTTCTCTTGAAGCCACACTAAGTTTCAAATCAATAAACGGTGTTGAAGTCCCTTTTCAAAACGGAATCGTTGTTCCTTCATTTGAAAAACAAAAGAGAGCTATGATCAACTTAGCCGGAACATGGAAGAAATTAAGATTTAGCGCAAGCGATAGTCTCTCTTTACAAAAAAGAGATGAAGCCGGAGTGATGAGTCTTTTAGATGAAGCAGGTGGGAAAGAGCTTCCTGGTTTTGATGACAGCGGCTGGCAGTCAAAACAAATTCCTTCTGTGGAAAATTTCTTGTACCTTGACACCATCAGAACACCGGAATTTTATCAAGATGGCGTTTGGTATAGATATAATTTTAATGTTGCAGATTCTCTTAAAGGAAAATTTATTAAACTGATTTTTTATTCCGTCAATTACGTTGCCGATGTTTGGGTGAACGGGCAATATTGCGGATACCATGAAGGCGGCTACACTCCATTCGCTTTTGATGTTAGTTCAAAACTGAATTATGGAGCAACAACTAATTCACTGGTAGTCAGAGTGGACAATCCGGCTTGGGGCAGACGTAAAGATATTGTCCCTTATAAAGAGTGCGATTGGTTCAACTATACAGGAATTATTCACGATGTTTATTTGGAAGCATCGGAAAATATTTCTGTTGCACGCGTAGATTTTAGTACCGACGGTGTAAATAAAAAAGTAACATTTAACGGGGTTCTTTACAATAAAACCGGAAGCTTAAAAGCGGTAACTGCAACCGTGCAAGTTTATTCTGCTAACATAAACTCCGGAAATATTTCAAATGAAAAAACCTATGAACTGCTTGGAACTCCCGGCTCAAGCCTTGCTTATAATTTAACGCTTCAAGATTCTGTAACAGCTTTTACCGGTGAGTTTGCGATGAGTGAATTTCAGCTCTGGTCAATGAAGTCTCCGAATCTTTACATTGCTAAAATCACTTTAGAAGAAGGAGGCAAAGTAATTGATGAGTTCTGTACGCAGTTTGGAGTAAGAACAATTGAAACAAGCGGCGACAAAATTTTGTTAAACGGTAACCCCGTTTTTCTTCCCGGAGTTGCCCGGCATGAAGATCATCCGCTGTATGGACGCAGCGTACCTAAGGATACCATTTTTACCGATATGCAAAAAGTGAAAGCCATTAACGCTCTTTTTCTCCGCACCGCACATTATCCGAATCATCCTTACACCTATTTAATTTCCGATCGTTTGGGAATTGCGATCTGGGAAGAAATTCCGGTTTTCTGGTTTGATGAAGCTGAATCGTGGAATATCCAAAACAATGTCCGCCATATTCATCAGCAAATGTTTAGAGAAATGGTGTTAAAAGATTTTAACCGTCCTTCTATCTTTTTTTGGAGTCTGCAAAACGAAAGTCTAATTGAGCAAGAAAGAAAAACTTACATACAAGCTATCAAAGATGATCACCTGCTTAATTTAAATGACGGAAGATTGATAACCCAATCCGCCGCAGCCGATAGACCGGGAGTTACTGATGTTTCTCAGCAGCCGTGTGATGTTGCAAGCTGGACGATGTATTTCGGAATATTCTACGGCTCAAATAATTATTATGCGGGTACGAGTAGTTTTCTTGCACAGGCGAAAGTTAATAATCCCGGGAAACCAATTATGGATTCCGAATTTGGTTATTGGTCTTCTGAAAATGGCTCTTCTGCCGCTAAACAGGTCACTATTTTTAACGAAACCTACAAAGCATTTAAACTTTTTCCTACCGTGAGCGAATACGGTAAATATAATCCCAATGGAATGTTGAACGGAATTACCTGGTGGTGTATTTTCGATTGGTACACAGCCGGACAGAAATTCGGCTACCAAAGCATGGGACTTATTTCAATGGATAGAGCAACGATAAAACCTGTCGGAGAAACGTTGAAAAACAGCTATAAACTTTATTACGATTTTGGCGGTACTGTTACTGATGTTGAAGAAGATGGAGCTGAAAAGCCGTTAAGTTTTGAATTAAATCAAAATTATCCGAACCCATTTAATCCTGAAACAGTTATTAGTTATCAGTTACCGGAAAACAGTTTTGTGACCATTAAAATATTTAATATTCTTGGTAAAGAAGTGGCTACCATAGTAAATGAAGTACAGCAAGCCGGAAAGTATTCTCTAAAATTTAATACAACCACCAACCGGCAACTAACTACTAACAACTTGTCAAGCGGTGTTTATTTTTATCAGTTACGCTCCTCATCCGGTGGAACCCATGTTGTTCAGACGAAAAAAATGCTTGTGCTAAAATAATTTTCTTCCTTTGCTCATCGTGAAAAACTGCTTAATTGGGATGTCTTAAAAGCAGTACTCGAATTCAGGACGAATTTTAGATTATGAAACTTGAGCTAAAGCAAAATATATTTCGGGACATAAATCAACAGCAATACTTTTGGGACTGACTCTTTTTGCTAAAAAAAAAGGGGGAAGAGCCGTTCAAGGGTTATGACCTGCGCTTCATCTCATTAATTCTAAGATTCAAGCCGTAAAAAACTCTAAAAATCTTTTTTCGAAAAACTTCTCAACCCAAACATTAATGGCAAGGTACTCCAAAGTAAAAGAGAGAGGATTGAAACTGCAAAACCTACTCCGCCGCCTAAGAATTGAGTAAATACCGCTCCGGTATAACCCATCAAAGCAGAAATATCAAATTTCAGAATTACCAAAAGACGAGAAAGATCAACGGGGTTAAGAATGGTAAATACGAGGGAGGGAATTTCAAGTGGATAATCTCTAAATATTTGGAGCGTGATGAGAATTAGCCCATCATATAAAGCTGAAAAAAACATCCACAAAAATATCGAGAGACCAAGTCCCTTCATTTTGTTTTCGTTGAGTGTTGCTATAAGAAAAGAGATCGAAACAAAAATGAACGTCTCAAATACCCCGCCTAAGAATAGGTTGAAAAGCACTGGTCCGGCTTCTTTAAAATTTCTGATAAAAAGAAGAACCGGTAAACCCGTACCAATAAGAAAACTTAACGCCATGGGGAACGATAAGCCTAAGTACATCCCTAAGTAAAGTGTTTTTCGATTGATTGGCTGTGATAAGATCAGGATAATGTAATCACTGTTGTTGTAAAGGTAGATGGTTCCGAAGACAAGACTTGCAAGCGGAATTATGATCATGTTGATATTCAGCAAACTTAAGATCACTTTGCTTGATTCATTAGTGAACGAGAGAAGCCCGTAACTTATTGCCGCAAAAAACAACGTATAGATTATCAACCACTTGCTTCTTAGCGTATCGTGTATTTGGTATTTGATGATGAATTTAAGTGCGTTCATATTTTTTGTCCCATCATCAGGTTGGCAATCGCCCTTTCCAAATTTCTTTCCCCGGTCAGTAAGATTAATTCATCTTTCCCGCCCGAAAAGCAGACACTCCCCTCCAGCAGAAAAATAATTTCCTCAGCAAGTTCTTCAAGTTCGCTCAGAATGTGAGAGGTAAACAAAATGGTTTTACCGGCTTTCTTTTCTCGGAGAATTTTATCTTTAAGGATACTACTCGAAACCGGATCGAGCCCGGCGCTTGGTTCATCAAGAATTAATACCGGGGGATCAAAAAGGAAAGCTATTACAGCGTTTAATTTTTGCTTTGTCCCGCCGGATAAATTCTTAATTCGTTTTTCATATTCTTTTTCAAGTTTAAGCAGTCGGATGAGTTCTTCATCATAATTAACGTTTTCACTTCTAATTTCTTTCAGAAGATTCAGCACTTCTTTTACGCTTAGGTTTTCCGGGAAGCTGGCAATTTGCGGCATGTAACCTATTTTTTCGCGGTACAGGTAAGTCCCATTAAGCTTTACTCCATCCACAAATAGATTGCCCGAAGTTGGTTTTACCAGTCCAAGGATTGTTTTGATAAAAGTAGTTTTGCCGGAACCGTTCGGACCAACGATGTACGTCAACCTATTCGACTTGATCTCAATGTTAAGACTTTTCAACGCCTCGAGCGTTCCATATTTTTTATAAAGTTTTTCTGTCTTTATCATCTGATGAAACTCATTTCAGGATAATTATCTACTAATGTTTCTGGCGTTATTACGGGAAATATTTTCTCTGCTGTGTTTAAAAGTTCAACAAAGAAACTTCGCATTAGCAGAAGTGTTGGGCGGTTTTTTTCAACTAACAGGGAAAATAATTTTACGGGATGATGAGGTACTTCGCCAATACCATCTCTATTTAAATCGTACCCTTGATAATCCGACCAGTAGTTGTTGCGAAAGGTGTTATAATTTCTTGTACTGTTTGTAGTAACTTCAAATGAATTACCGAGAAAGTTGTTCTTCGCAAAAATGTTTTCCATTGAGTTAGCCATGAGACGAATAGCCCATCCGTTGCTCTCAAATATATTATACTCAATCGAATTTCTATTGCATCCCTCCAAATAAATACCGCAGGTGTTGCGGATAAATTTATTGTTGTAGATTTCCCCATCCGTAATTTCTTTTAACAGCAGCCCGTAAGAGGCATCACCCCAATTATTTATAAAGATATTATGCAGCATTTGAACATGGTGGGTGAACATCACGGCAACGCCTGCGCTGTTCTGTTCAAACCTGTTAAAAATATATTTACAGCTATCAGAAAACATAAAGTGAAGCCCGTAGCGCAAATTTTTACTGACGGTATTGTGCGTGATAAGACTCCGTCGTACAAATTCCAGGTAAATTCCGTCGCGGTGCCCTTGAACAGTATTTCCTTCTATCGTAATATCCCTGCAATACCAAAGGTGAATTCCATTCCCTGAATAGGTTTGTTTTTTTTGAGATGAAATAACTTTATTGTTTCGAAGCGTGCAGTTCCATGACTTTGCCAGGTAAATCCCAAAAAAGTTATTTGTGAATTTGTTGTTCTCAACGAGGCAGTTGGAAACGCTGTCCAATTTTATTGCGGCATTATCTTTAACAAAACTTGCGCCGGTATCCATAAAATGTATCCCGCTGATCACAACATTATTAGCTTTGACGGTAAGTATTTTTTCCTTTTTGTTTCCGCTGATAATCGGGAAATCTATTCCTAGTAAAGAAATCTGTTTGGTAAGTATCAGATTGTTTTCAAGATAAGATCCCTTCATAATTTTGAGGATGTCTCCATTCTCGCAAA
Source organism: Ignavibacteria bacterium CG1_02_37_35 (assembly GCA_001871325.1). GTDB lineage: Bacteria > Bacteroidota > Ignavibacteria > Ignavibacteriales > Ignavibacteriaceae > UBA1563. The sequence continues at coordinate 4,987 of MNVA01000053.1, read as the reverse complement.
TCTCGAAAGCTTGTCGCAGAGTTTTTATCGTTTCATTTTTCCCGACGAGGAGTGTTTTGGGAAAAGAGGAATGATAAACGGTAATAATTAAAAGAAGTAGAAAATTAATCCGGATTTTTAACATAGTTAAGCACATCTTTCCAATGCATTTTCTTTCCGCCCGTTTCAGCAAAGAATTTTTCCATATCGCTTTTCTTTTTAAATCCGCCGATGTTCATACTCATCGGACTTTTTATTTTTGGGCTGACGATGTAGAAGGCTGTTGCGGCATCTGTTAGTGAATTCGGATTCGCATAATCGCTGATCCACAAAGTTTCTAAAGTAAAATCATGATCAGCGGAAATATAATTTGCCAAACATTCAATCGAATCGAACTTGTAAACTTTTCCTTTGTCGGTAACTAACTCGCTGCCAAATTTCGGGTCGGTAATGATCATCATGCAATGGGCACATTCATCTTTGTTATAGTTGATGGTCTGCGGTTCATGGCTGCAGCTTGTTAATGTAAAAGAAAGGAGAAAGAATAAGAGAAATCTATCCATTGGTTTTTTCTTCTTTTCTTTTCTTGTCCTGGTAGATTGATAGAGAAGAAAGAATGATTGAAATCATAATGAAGTATGTCCCTAACCCGGGTAGTGATCTGGCATTCATATTTAACAATTGCTTTGTTCCAAGCACCGGAGGTTGATAAGCCATTCCCGGCACTTTTATTGGAGCATGAGGGTTCAGGTTGTGTCCGTAATCGTATCCCCACAAATAAAAATCATATAACCCAAAAACTAAAACTAACATGAGAAGTACAAGCCAGCCAATTTTTATCCATTTCTTGTTGATAATTCCGGCGAACAAACCAAGGACAGTAAAAAGGACTATTAAGTAGGGCATAATTTTAAGTTCAGGAATGGATTCCGGTTGTATGGTTTTCATCCCGATGTAATGGTTGAGATTATTGATAAGATTCAAATCTCCATCTTTCATTCCTGTAATTTGATCAACCCAAATTCTCAAACCCAATCCTTCCGGATATTGGGGAGCTCTAAGATCAATTTCCCAAATCGGAAATAAGAATGATCCCAATAAAAGAACAGCGGCGCTTATCATCAATAACTTAGATATATTTTTCATCACATTCCAAGAATCCATTCCTAAATAAATATTTTGTTCCTTGTGTCTGCCGCGTTCTTTAATAAACCGTTAAAACGGTTGAGTCACGCGGAATATTTTTTTTAACACCTCGATAAATCGAATTGTTAATAAATTTTAACCGGTCAACTTGAGTTAGTTAAAAGAAAGTTTTACAGAACTTCCGACTTCTGAAACCCTAATGTACCCTTGCATTTCTTGATGTAATGCAGAGCAGAAATCCGTACAATAGAAGGGATAAATCCCGGCTTTGGCCGGAGTCCAAACGAGTGTTTTAGTTTGTCCCGGCATAACCAATAATTCCGAGTTGTTATTTCCTTTAACAGCAAAACCGTGCGGAATATCCCAGTCTTGTTCAAGATTAGTTACATGCCAAAAAACTTTATCGCCAACTTTCACGCCTTCAATATTGTCTGGTTTAAAGTGGCTGCGAGTAGAACTTAAATAGATATGAATTTCATTTCCTTTTCTTTCTACGCGTCCTTCTTTTTCTCCCTTAATAGAGTAAGGATTTTTGTTCTCTTCCAATTTATAGAATTTCTTCGAATTTTTCATCAAAATATCTGCGGCAATAGCCTGAGCGTAATGAGGCTCGCCGATGGTCGGGAAATCTGAAAGCAATTGCATTTTGTCGCCGCTAATATCATAAAGTTGAGCGGATTGCGTTAGCTCCGGTCCGGTTGGAAGGTATCTGTCTTTTGTAATTTTGTTTAAAGCTAAAACATATTTACCGGCAGGTTTCCTGGTGTCGCCTCCGGGGATCATCAAGTGTCCAATGGAATAGTATGTAGGAACTCTATCAACAACTTCCCATGTACCCAATTTCCACTTAACAATTTCGGAAGATAAGAACGCCGAAGTGTAAGCATAACCCTTTCCGTCGAATTCAGTATGCAAAGGTCCCAAGCCAGGGTCTTGCACTTCACCGGCAACAACGGCATCGTATTTAAGAATTGGAATTCCGTCAAACTCACCGTCAAAGTTTTTCTCATCAATTGCTTTAATAATCTTTTGAAATGAATGAACGGGCAATACCGTAGATAGTTTACCTCCTCCAACAATATATTCACCGCTCGGATCAACATCCACACCGTGAGGAGATTTTGGGGTTGGAATGTAATAGATCATTCCGGCGCAATCTTTTGGATCCAGCATCAACACTTCGTTCATCTTTCGAGAAGTTGTTGAATGCGTTACATCGCTATAGCTGTTGTTGTAGTACTCGGCTGAAACTTTTTTAGCTTTGCCGGCTTTAACATACTCTTCCGCTTTTTTCCAATTGACTGCAGCGATAAAGTCTTTATCATTCTGTGAAGCGTTGATTTCTAAAAGTGAATTTGCTTGCTCGCTGTTATAACAGGTGAAGAAAGCCCAATCATGTGAAGGACCTTTCCCGGCATGCGCTAAGTCGTAATCTAATCCGGGCACTACTAGTTGAAACGCCAGGTTCATATCACCGCTTTTATTATCAACAGAAATAAAAGAAAGGGTTCCTTTAAAATTTTCTTTGTAGGAAGAAATAGGGACATCACGGTTTGGAATAGGAACGCTGAATCTTGTAGATGCAATGACATACTCCGTGTTTTCAGTAATAAATGGGGAACCGTGGTTGCCGCCGGAGTTAGGGATTTCAATTATTTCAGCGGTTTCAAAAGTTGTCAAATCAATTCTTGCAACTCTCGGCGTGTTATTTCCATTAATAAAAAGCCATCTTCCGTCGTGCTCTCCGTTTGTTTCAGATAATTCCGGGTGATGTGCATCGTCCCATGGAACGAATCCGAAGGAAGTCATCAACATTCCCTTTGTCTCTTCGGAATAGCCATAACCGGATTCCGGGTTCTGTGAAAAAACACTAATCACACGAAATAATCTTCCCGAGGGTAAACCGTAAACAGCCATTTGACCGCTGAAACCGCCGGACAAGAAGGCATAAAACTCATCATAACTTCCGGGTTTTACATAGACGCGTTTTGCGGCATCTTCGGCTGAAGCAGATTCTCCGTTTCCGGAGCAGTTGTTAAGAACCAAACCTAATAGAACCACAAGAACCAAACCGGCGATCATTTTGTAATGTTTCATTGTTTCTCCTTTTTATTAAGATAGATTATTTTTCTTCTGAACGGAAATAATCAAGTATTTTAAATGCATCATCTTGCGTAACATTTTGGAATGTCATCTGCGTTGCGTGCAGTGCGAATAGCTTTTTGGCTTCGGGATGTTTTTTAACCATTTCCTCCGGGTTCATAATCATATTGATAACATACTCCGGAGTTCTGCGTTTAGTTACGTTACGTATTGCCGGACCGGTATAACGTTCATCCAATTTGTGGCATTGTGCGCATTTTGCCTCGAAAAGTTTTTTCCCTTCAGCCGCTTTTGCGGCATCTACCGCGCCCAAACTTAATTTCTCTTTTACCGGTCCAATTCCATTTTCCAACTCAAAAACAGAAATGCCGAATGCTTTGGCTAACTTGTCTTGTTTTGATTCGGTTTTTGTATCTTTGTTTTCTCCGCTGCATGCCCAGAGAAAGAGCAAGCCTGCCAGCAGTAAATAAGAAAATAATTTCTTCATTTTTTTCCTCTAATGTATTGTTTGTTGATTAATTTTAAAATTGCTTGTTTTCTTTTGATCTTTCCGCACCATGTCTCTTATCGAAATACAAAGATTATTAAGATCGGAATTTAATTTTATGACTGTTCATTTTATTTTCTACTTAAATCTTAGCGAAATAAATTTCAGAAAAATTATTGTGAATTGATTTGTGCAACCACAACTTCAGAGTATTTATTTCTGTTAAATGATCGGGCTTCTCTCGTTTTATCCGTTTTCAGCTTAAATTGAAAGCATTTATAATCGGATTATTTTCTCTTATTTAAGATAATTATAAAAAAACTTTCTGTCAAGATTTTTTTATTGACTCACATTACGCAACGCTTCTTGCTCGTGATCGTAATCATCCTCTTAATCGAATTGAAAACCGGGCACGATCAAGATATAGAATTTCATGCGTAACACGGCTTATTGATTTAATTTATTGGGCGATTGATAAAATTAATTTTTCGATGATATTAATGAAGTGCTTAGAAAATTGTTCTTGCTGCCAAGTTAACGATAATTGAATATCGAATAGGAAGAAGGAATAATGAATGTCTAAGTGAATACCAAATTTTGACTTCATCATTCAAAATTCCCCGTCTGAACCGGGCAGGCTTGTTCGATACTCATTAATTATTTCTCCTCCAACCTATTTTGAAGTTAGAGATACCATCACTTCTTGGGTGACGACCAAAGGTTATTTCATTCACAAGGGATGGTATCTCTCTAATCATACCCTTGTCTGTTTAGTACCTTTGCCCTAATATTCTTGTAATAATTGGCAGAATATTTATTTGGTTCTCGAAAACCTTCGAGGTTTTTTAAGCTATCTCAACAAAGATGAAAAGTTCAAAAAACCTCGAAGGTCTTATAACCGATTACTGCGAACTGACAACTCTTTGATTCTGGTTTGTCCGGGTTAGGGCATTGTTCTTATTTTGCAAAATAAATTTCTTCGTGCAACTTGTATGTTAAATGTTATAAATAAAGTTCTTTGAAATATTGAATAAAATAGTTTCCTTTACGGAAGAGAAGGTTTGTGCCTTGGGTCTAAGAACCCGTCACGAAGTTTTTTCCTTCCGTCAGGTTTAAGTCGAGGAATAACTTGGTACCTGGATGCCGTATTTGACAAGACTGATGATTCCTGACAACACTTATTTATTAACCAAACTATAGGTTTTCTATGAAAAACTATTATCTCGGTATCGACGTAAGCAAAGGGTACTCAGACTTTGTTCTACTGAATGA
>MNVA01000031.1 GCA_001871325.1 Ignavibacteria bacterium CG1_02_37_35 | reverse complement strand
TTCGTTATTCAATTATCGTTAACATGTTAGCGCTAACAAGAATCTAAGAGCCTACGTTTTTCCCAAGACGCTGCTTGGGAAAAAAGCTAAAGGAAATAATGAATATCGAAAAAGGAATTTCGAATGATGAAGTTGAACTGCTTATTGCTTTAACTTCGAAATTCATTATTTCTTGTTCATTATTCGTTATTCAATTATCGTTAACATGTTAGCGCTAACAAGAATCTAAGAGCCTACTCATCCAATTCACCCGCCTCAGGCGGGTGTTGCTCTCCTTGCGGTAATTCCTGCACATCCCGCAGTCTTCGTTCAATTGCGCGTGAACGTTTAGAGGCATCGTCAATCGTATTGCTTGCTTCGGCAAGTTTCTTTTGCGTCTTTTCAAGAATATCGCCGAACTTCCCGAATTCGGTTTTAACGGCGCCGAGTAAATTCCACACATCGCTTGAGCGTTTTTCAATCACCAATGATCTAAATCCCATTTGCAAACTATTTAAGATTGCCGTTAATGTTGTCGGTCCGGTAAGCACTACTTTATATTCAGTTTGAATTTTCTCTATTAATCCCGGTCGGCGCAAAACTTCGGCAAACAATCCTTCAACAGGCAAAAACATTAGTGCAAAATCTGTGGTGTTCGGGGGATCGAGATATTTATCAAAAATTGTTTTAGCTTCTCCTTTAATCCTGTTCTCAAGCGCTTTGGAAGCCTCTTCTATCGCTGCCAGATCAACTGCGTCTTGCGCAATCTGCAAACGCTGATAATCTTCCATCGGGAATTTAGCGTCTATCGGGAGCCAGAGAACTTCATTTTTATCTGTTCCGCGTCCCGGCATTTTAATAGCGAATTCAACTCTATCGTTACTTCCTTTTTTTGTGGCAATATTTTTTGCGTACTGTTCGGGGGTTAAAAGCTGGTCAATTAAATTTTCAAGTTGAATCTCTCCCCACGTTCCGCGGGATTTAACATTCGTTAAAACCTTTTTCAGATCGCCAACGCCAACCGCTAAAGTTTGCATTTCGCCCAAACCTTTATGGACTTGCTCTAACCTATCGCTAACAAGTTTGAAAGATTCGCCCAATCTTTTTTCTAACGTTGCATGAAGCTTTTCATCAACGGTAACGCGCATCTCTTCTAATTTTAGCGAATTGTTTTCTTGAAGCTGTTGGAGTTTCTGTTCGACCTTTTCTTTTAATTCTTCAAATTTCTTGTCATTCATTTGAGTAAGTTTTTCCAGCCGTTCGGAGAAAGTAGTGAATTGATGAAAGAGGGAGTCTTCAAATTTTTTAAATGAAGAGAAAACCTCTTCCCGCAGATTACGCTGCTGCAATCCGGTTTCTTCACGGTTGCGTTGAAACTCTTTTTTTACTTGCTCGTCTAACTTGTCGTAACCTTCACGGAATTTCTTCTCGATTTCCGGCAGCAAAAGTTCATCTTTCTTCCGGGAGATTTTTTGATAAAGAAGAAAGAGGACAATAAGAATTGCGATTTCTGTTACTAATAAAATATATTCCAAGACAGCCTCAACTAAAAAGCCCCCTACCCCCGAAGGGGGAATGAGGGCGGGGAAAATTCAATTATTAAAAATTTATATTCATTCTCTCCAAAACGAAAGCTGTTCGAGTAAAGAGAAAAAATTTATGCTTATATTTGAAAAGAAATTTTAACAAAATTACGAAATAATTTTTGAACAAAGAAAAAATTCTTGTTACCGCGGCTCTCCCGTATGCAAATGGTCCGATTCATCTCGGTCATTTGGCGGGCGCGTACCTTCCTGCCGATATTTTTGTCCGCTACAACCGGTTAAAAGGTAACGACATTCTCTTTGTTTGCGGCTCCGATGAACACGGGGTTCCGATCACGATTACCGCCGACAAAGAAGGGCTTAAACCAAAAGATATTATTGATAGATTTCATACAATAAACAAGGATTCATTCGATAAATTCGGAATGAGTTTCGATATTTATTCCCGTACAAGTCTTTCCATTCACCACGAAACCGGGAAAGATTTTTTTCTTGAATTCCACAAACAAGGCTTATTAAAAGAAAAAAAGACGCTTCAATTTTATGACGAGAAAGCGAATATGTTTTTGCCGGATCGTTATGTTGAAGGGACTTGTCCAAACTGCGGAAATGAAAGCGCCCGAAGCGACGAATGTGAAACTTGCGGAGCGCTTTATGAGCCAAGTGCATTAAAAAATCCGTTAAGCAAAATTAGCGGCAACACTCCAATATTAAAGGAAACATCACATTGGTTTTTCCCGCTCGGAAAATTTCAAGAACGGCTTGAAGCATATATAAAAGAGATGGATGAGAAATTCCATTGGAAAGAAAATGTGCTTCAATACTGCCGTAGTTGGTTTAAAGAAGGATTACAGGATAGAGCCGTAACGCGCGATTTGGATTGGGGCATTCCCGTTCCGCTTGATGATGCAAAAGGGAAAGTCCTTTACGTTTGGTTTGAAGCCGTGTTGGGTTACATCTCTGCGGCAAAAGAACTTTCCGAAAAGCGCGGTGAAAAAGATTTATGGAAAAATTATTGGCAAGACCCCAACACAAAATATATTGCATTCATTGGAAAAGATAATGTAGTCTTTCATACAATCTTTTTCCCGGCAATGTTAATGGCGTGGAATGACGGCAGGGAAGACAAATATGTCCTTCCGCAAAATGTTCCTGCAAACGAGTTTTATAATTTTGAAGGAAAGAAATTTTCTAAGAGTAGAAATTGGGGAATTGATGTTATTGATTTCTTAAAGGCTTTCCCGGCTGATCCGCTGCGTTATACGCTTGCGGCAAATTTACCGGAGATGCGCGACACCGATTTTCACTGGAAAGAGTTTCAGGCGCGCAATAATAATGAGCTTTCTGCCATTCTTGGAAATTTTATTAACCGGACTTTCACTTTCGTCTTTAAGAATTTTGAAGGGAAAGTTCCGCCGCAATATTCTTTGGAAGAAATTGATAAGGAGATGATTGCTCTTCTGGAATCTTATCCGGCAAAAATTTCGTTGCTGTTTGAGAATTATAAAATCAAAGACGGCGTTCTCGAAATTATGAATCTTGCCCGCGCGGCAAATAAATATTTTAACGATGCTGAACCGTGGAAGACAGTAAAATCAGATAAAGAAAAATGCTCTACCACTTTGCATATTTGTCTGCAAACCATTTTCACGTTAGCTGAACTAATTGAACCGATCATTCCAAACTCTTCGCAGAAAATATTTTCAATGTTGAATGCACGCCCTGTTGCGTGGGATCTGTGCGGTAATCAGCAGTTAGCAACGGGGCATCAGTTAAATAATTTTGAAATTCTTTTCAAAAAAATTGAAGATGAAGAACTCACTCCTTTTTTAGCGAATATTGATTCACCTCCTTTAATTGAAGAGAAAGAAGTTAAACCTAAATTGGCGGATGAATTAATTACGATTGAAGACTTTCAAAAAATTCAGCTAAGAGTTGCTGAAGTTCTTGAAGCGGAAAAAGTTGCAAAGAGTGAAAAGCTTTTAAAGCTAAGAGTCTCTCTTGGCGCAGAAGAAAGACAAATCCTTGCCGGGATCGCTAAATCGTATTCACCTGAAGAAATCATTGGCAAAAAAGTAGTAATTGTTGCGAATCTAAAACCTGCAAAATTAATGGGAATGGAATCTCAAGGAATGGTTTTGGCTGTGGAAGGGGATGGGAAATTAAATCTCCTTAATGTTGATCCGGCTATTCCGAATGGTACCAGGGCAAAGTGAAAATTTCAATTTTATTTACCTTGTTTTTCTGAGGTTCATTTACTAAAATTCTTAACTAAAATTTCAACTATGAGTAAAAAAAAATCGGAGTAATACTTATGCAAAAACGATTCTTGATCATTTCATTATTTTTTATGGCTATTTTATTTTCGGCTTGTTCGACAAAACAGGGAGAAATTCTTCTAGCCAAATATGAGAAAGGGAATGTGACTATTGGTGAATTTGAAAAAGCTTATGCTAAAAATTCCGGCGGGTTTGATGCCGCGAAGGATGACAGCCTCGAGCAATATCAAAAATTTTTAGACTTATACGTTAATTTTAAATTGAAGATTAAAGATGCTTACGAAAGAGGCTATGACAAAAATTACGAAATGACGGCTGAATTGGACGATTATAAAAAGAAAGTCGGCGTTAGTTATCTTTTAGATAAAGAATTAGTTGAACCTTCAATAAAGCGATTATATGAACAAAGAAGATTAGAATTACGCGTTAGCCACATTATGATACGCCCTGACTCAACGGGTGACGAAGGGGCAAAAGAAAAAGCCACTGCGGTTTTGAAAAGAGTTCTTGCAGGCGAAAGTTTTGATAGTTTAGCAAATGAGTTTTCAGCTGATCAATATTCAAAACCGAAAGGCGGCGATATTTATTATATCACTGCCGGCTTAGTTGTTCCCGAGTTTGAAGACGCCGCTTACAAAACCGAAGTCGGAAAAGTTTATCCTGAAGTAGTAAAAACAAGATTCGGTTATCACATTATTAAAGTAACTGAAAGGCGGGAAAGAATTCCTTCCATCCGGGCAAGTCATATCCTAATTACCTTTGCGAATGAAGCAGGAGTAAGCGATACCTTAACAGCTTTTCAAAAAATTGACAGCATCAAAATGGCTCTTAAAAACGGAGCTGATTTTGCAAAACTTGCCGAAGAATATTCAAAAGATCCTGGCTCTGCAAAAAAGGGGGGAGATTTGGATTTCTTCTCACGCCGTGTAATGGTTAAAGAATTTGATGAAGCCGCATTCAATTTAAAAGTTGGAGAGGTTTCGGATATCGTTAAAACTAACTATGGTTATCATCTAATTAAACAGACGGATAAAAAATCCTACCCCGGTTTTGATGAAGAAAAAGAAGAATTAAAAAAGATTTACAAGCAGACCCGTTATAATGCTGATAACGATACATTGTTAAACTTCTATAAAACTAAATATAATTTTAAGCCCAGCGAAATTGGAATTGAAAGAATTCACGCAGCAAATGATTCTATTAAAGTTGGGTCCGATTATTTTGAAAGTAAATTGCAAACGAATTTTGGTAAAACGGAAGTTTTTAGATTAAATGGCCAAGTTTTTAATCTTGATACAGTGATAAACAAAATTCTGACGCAAGCGGAATACATGAATAAAGTAATTACTCGTGAAGTTTTAAAAGAAGCTGCCAACAAAATTAGCGGCGAGCTTGCCCTGGAGATCGAAACCCTTTCGATGGATAACCGTTACCCTGAATATGCAGAGTTGATGGAAGAATACAGGAATGGGATTTTTATCTTCAAATTGCAGGAAGAAGAGATCTGGAATAAAATAAATGTGGACGACGCAAAACTTGAAGAACATTTTAACAAGTCTAAAGAAAAATATAATTGGACTGACCGGGTAGCTTTCACTGAAATTTTTTCACGCAAAGATTCAATTATTCAAGTTTGTAAAGACCTTTTGAAACAAGGAATTGATTTTGATTCATTAGCCGTAAAATATACTGAAAGAGCCGGGATGAAATCCAAAGGCGGCAAGTATATGCTGATGGATGCAGCGAGTTCCCAACTGTCAAAGGAAGCATACAAGCTTGATCAGCCTGGAGATGTTTCATCTTCAATTGCAAATGCGAACGGATTTTCGTTGATAAAGTTAGACCAGAAAGAGGCTGCCCGTCCCAAAACATTTGAAGAAGCGAAAGCTGAGGTATCCGGTTCGTTTCAAGAGGAAGAAAGCAAACGGTTGGAAAACGCGTATAATGCATCTTTGCGTGCGAAGTATAAACCGGAAATAAAAAAAGAAGAATTATCTAAAGTATTTAAGAGTGAATAATCTTTTAAAAGCATCGTTCATTTTTGTATTGCTAATTCTTGCCGGTTGTGCAAAAGAAAAACCGAAAACAGATTACGTTGCGAAAGTGAACGATGTTTATCTTTATAAAAAGGATTTCACCTTTTCTCCCGATTCGAACACTGCATACAAAAATGAATTTATTCGTAATTGGGTAATAACTGAATTACTCTCGCAAGAAGCCCGAAAAAATGATTTTGAAAAAAGTGATGAGTTCGTTGAACTTTCTGCTAACTCAGGGAAAGAGATATTGAAATCTCTCTGGCTCAAGAAATATTTATCGGAGAAAGAATTTCCGGTTACTTCCAAAGAGTTGGAAGACTACTTCAATTCAAAACCGGAAGCATTCAAAATCTTGCAGGATGCGGTTATTCTCAACCAGGTTTATCTAACACAATACGATAAGGCGATCCAATTCAGAAATGTTCTTATGGAAAGCGATTGGAATAAAACCCTTAAAGCATTCGCAAACGATTCATCACTTGCGGGTTCCTCGGGCGGAGCCTTGGTTTATTACTACCAGATCGGTGCCGGTAATCTCTTAAATATTATTAATGAACTTCAACCGAATGAAGTTAGTTTGGTGATCCCTCTGCAAAAAAATCTTTTTACAGTTGTTCAAGTGCTTCAAAAAATTACTAAAGAGGAAGTGCCGCCTTTTGTTTCGATCAGGAAAGAAGTTGAAAAAATTTTTAGAGAAGAAAAACAAAAGCAGCTTATTGAAGAACATTTAAAAGAATTATATTCACAAAATGATATTGATATTAAAAAATAGGACAACCATGACGAAGTACTTTCTTTTCCTTTTACTTTTTATTCTTCCCGAAATATTTGCGCAGCAATCAATTGATAAAGTTATCGCAGTAGTTGATAACGAAATTATCCTTAAAAGTGAACTTGAATATCAAATAAATCTTTTAGCGGCACAGCGAAAAGTTGATCCTCAAACTCCGGCTTTACGCGAGCAAGTTCTAAAAATGCTTATTGATGAAAAATTAGTTTACGCACAAGCCGGACTTGATTCCATCTCTGTTTCAGAAGAGGAAATTGCAAAACAAATTGATTATCAAATTTCTCAATTGTTACAGCAGTATGGTTCCAAGGAACGTGTTGAGCAGATGTATAACATGAACATTGAAAAGATCAAAAGGGAATTGCGTGATGATGTTCGTAAAAATATTATGATCCAAAAAACGCAGGAAAAAAAATTCGGGCAAGTTGAATCTACTCGCCGTGAAGTTGAAGATTTTTTTGCGCAATTTAAAGACAGCCTTGGAGTAATTCCGGAGAAAGTTAAAATATCACACATTTTCAAGAATCCGCAGACATCCTCGAAACTGAAAGATAAGTACAGAGCCGAAGCGCAAGCAATATTAGATTCGATCAAAGGTGGATCAATCTTTGAAGAATTCGCAAAAAAATATTCAGAAGACCCCGGCAGCGCTGTACAAGGGGGTGATCTCGGGTTTGTAAAGCGCGGTGTTTTTTACCCTGAGTTTGAATCCGCTGCTTATGCTTTAAAGGAGAAACAACTTTCTGAAGTGATTGAATCCCCGGTAGGGTTTCATATCATCCAATTGTTGGAAAAACGTGGTGAGTCTATCCATACACGTCATATTCTTATAAAAATTAAAGCTGATGATGAAAGTGACCTCAACACTATTGAGATGTTAACGGAAATTCGCGACAGTATTGTAAGAAAATTCGGAACGTTTTATGAGTTTGCAAAAAAATATTCGGACGATAAAGAAACTGTAAATCTTGGCGGTCAACTCGGATCTTTTTATCTCAACCAGCTTGATAAAACTCTTCTTGAAATTGTCGGAAAACTAAAAGATGGTGAAATCAGTTATCCAAAACGTGTAAATTATGCAGCAGATAGTTATGGCTATCATATCGTTTGGCTGGAGAAAAAAATTCTTCAGCATAAACCGAATATTGATGTTGATTACACAGAGTTAAAGAAGCTTTCTGATGAATATAAAAAACAAAAATTATATGCGCAGTGGCTTGAAGAATTGAAAACAAAAATCTTTTGGGAAATTAAAGAATAACAAAAAAGCTGCCGCCTGCACCACGCCAGGGCGGGAAGGAATATCCTCTTGCAACACGAAAATCAATATAATGACGTTCAGTTAGTTGAACAATTAGCCGGATCGGTTCAATCTATTAAAAAAGAAATTGCTAAAGTTATTATCGGTCAAGTTGAAGTAATTGACCATTTACTTTTATCGCTTCTGTCACGCGGACATTGTTTGCTTGTAGGTGTTCCGGGCTTGGCAAAAACGTTAATCATAAAAACGTTAGCCGACGTGCTCGATCTCAAGTTCAACCGGATCCAATTTACCCCTGATCTGATGCCGAGCGATATAACGGGGACTGAAATTCTTGAAGAAGACAGTATTACAAAAAAGCGTGAGTTTAGATTTATTCTTGGACCGATATTTGCGAACGTCATTTTAGCTGATGAAATAAATAGAACCCCGCCTAAGACCCAGGCGGCGCTGCTCGAAGCTATGCAGGAACATAAAGTTACTATAGCCGGCAAAACTTATCCGCTTGACGAACCTTTTTTTGTTTTGGCTACACAAAATCCAATTGAACAAGAAGGCACCTATCCGCTTCCCGAAGCTCAACTTGATAGATTTATGTTCAACCTGTGGCTTGATTATCCTTCGCTTGAAGAAGAAAAAGAAATCGTTAAAACTACTACCGGAGGATTTTTCCCGGAACTGAATAAAATAGTTTCGGCTGAAACGTTGGTAAGTTTTCAACAGTTAGTGCGCCGTGTCCCGGTATCGGAAAATGTTATTTCCTTTGCGGTGAACTTTGTTAATAAGACCCGCCCGAACAATGGACAAGCTCCACCATTCATAAAAGAATGGCTTCGATGGGGCGCCGGTCCGAGAGCTTCGCAGTATTTAATTTTAGCCGCAAAAGCAAAAGCAGTATGCGACGGAAGATTCACTCCGAAAATTGATGATGTTAAGTCTGTGCTCATTCCGGTTCTACGCCACCGTATTATTACAAATTTTAATGCTGAGGCTGAAGGAATAAATTCTGTAGAAGTGATAAAAAAAATAATTGAAATTTAAAGTGTGAGCGATTCAACAACAAATTACAAATCTCAAACAGTAAATTACAAGCACCCATTCTCAACCATAAGGGCACCTCTAAAATCTTGCTAAGAAACCTTCAAGGTTTTTATTTTAGCTAAGTTCGATAAAATTTTAACATAACAAAATATGGTAAAGATAAACCTTGAAGGTTTTTAGAGATGCCCATAAGTTATTCCTTTGCAATTGTGGCGCTCTGGCGCCATTGTGATTTGGGAATTAATTGTTTTTCGAGATTTGTCTTTTGAAATTTGTCTTTTGAAATTTGTCTTTTTATATTTTTGTTATTCGGTAATTTTTCCATGCAAAGTAAAATTCCATGCTTGCTGTTCTGATTACTGTTGCAGTAGGGATAGCAAGCAACATTCCCAGCACCCCATATAACTGCCCGCCTGCAATAATCAAAAATATTATTATCAACGGATGCATATTAACGCTTTTCGAAAAGATAGAGGGTTGAACAATCCCATTATCTAAAGCATAAATTATTAAAAGAAAAAGGATGATGATAGGCGCTTTCGATAAGTCGCCGTATTGCAGAAAAGAAATAAGTAAAGCCGGAACACCGCCGATAATTGGACCAAAATAAGGGATGAGATGACCGACTCCTGCCAAGGCTCCTAACGCAAGAGCATTATCAACGCCAATCAATTCAAAAGACAATCCGCACGCTAACCCGATGAACAGTGCGTCCAACATCCATCCGCGAACATATCTGCCAAGCTGCTGGGTCACTTTTTTGAGCACCCAGTAGGACATTTCTAAATATCTGTTAGGAAGAATGGAAACCAATCCTTTTATGATTTGCGTTCTATCTCTTAAAATAAAAAAGGTAGCGAATGGCAGGATTATCATAACTGCCAAAAAAGAAAAAATGTTTGTTAAAAAAGGAGAAAGCTGCGTAAAAAGATTTTCGAGCATCCCGGTTGAAATCTTTTCAATTTGTTGTGTAATTAATTCTTTGGTTACAAATGGAAATAAGACGTGCAGCTTATCTTCGAAAAGAATGAGCTGGCTGCTAATAAAAGTACTGCTTAACTTTGAGAAAAGGGCGTTTGTTTGCTCAAGAATTGCAGGGATAAGGTATGAATAAATCCCCATTCCAATCAGCGATGCGATTAAAAATACCAGCAGGATGGCGTGCAATCTCTTGAAAGAATTTTTTTCAAGGAAATTAATTATGGGGTCAAAGATGAAAGCCAACAAAACTGAAAGAGCAAAAAGGATCAGCACATCTAACAAATAATAAATTAGAACGAAAAGCAAAGGCAAGACCAAAAGCAAGAGTAAATAATTTCGTTTTATGGCTGCTTCGTTTTGCATTTTTTATAAAACCGCTTCTACTCTTCTTATCCCTGGAACTTCTCTAATTAACGCACGCTCTACACCGGCACGCAGTGTCATTTGAGACATTGGGCAAGCACTGCAAGCACCGAGCAACTTCACTTGAACTATTCCGTCTTTTGAAACATTTACAAGTTCCACATCGCCGCCATCGGCTTGCAGATATGGGCGCACATTATCAAGAGCTTTTTTTATTCTTTCTTCCATTACTACAACTACCGTTAACTTTCCATCACAATTTCGATTTTCGTTTCGGTGGCGTTAGCATTTCTTATGCTGATTTGAGCCGCCAAATTTCGTGCGATTGAATAAATTATTTCCGCATGCACAGAGTCCGGAATATCAAAGACAATCGGAATCCCTTTATCTCCGCCAATGCGTACCCGGGGATCAATCGGAATACCGCCAAGGAACGGAGCTTCAAGTTCAACAGCAAGATTTTCTCCTCCTCCGCTGCCGAATATATCATATTTAATTCCTGTATCGGGTGCGATAAAATAACTCATGTTTTCTATAATACCAAGCACCGGAACATTTACCCGGTGAAACATTTTCAAACCTTTCCGTGCATCAATGAGAGAAACTTCCTGAGGTGTGGTTACAATTACCGCACCGGTAAGCGGAATTGTTTGCGCGAGGGTCAATTGAATATCTCCAGTTCCGGGAGGCATGTCGAAGATCAAATAGTCTAGATCGCCCCATGCCACATCGGATAAAAATTGTTTTACTGCGCCGCTTGCCATTGGTCCACGCCATATAACAGGAGCGTTGTCATCAATTAAAAATCCGATAGACATTAACTTAATTCCAAAATTTTCAAGCGGAAGCATCTTCATCGTATCTTTCTCTTGATAAATACGCGGTTTTTCTTTTATACCCATCATCAGTGGAATGCTCGGTCCATAAATATCAGCATCAACCAGACCAACTTTAGCGCCGTCTTTAGCAAGGGCGACGGCGAGGTTAACTGCTATGGTGCTTTTTCCGACTCCACCTTTACCGCTTGCAATTGCAATGGTATTTTTTACTCCCGGAAGAATTGCATCTTTAACTTCATTTGTATGTGCAGAAACTTTAGAACTCATGTTAACCTTAATTTCCGCTGCTTCCGGAAAGTCTTCCTTTATTGCGTTTTCACAATCTTGCTGAATTTTATCTTTTAAAGGACAAGCGGGAGTAGTTAAAATAACGTCAACCGAAACCTTATCTCCGCTTACCTGTATATTGTCTATCATTTTTAGTGTTACTAAATCTTTATGAAGGTCGGGGTCGTTCACTCTTTTAAGAGCATTCAGAATTCCTTCTTTTGTAATCTGCATGTGCAATCCTTTTATTGACTTATTAAAAAACATCATTTTGCTTTTTTGATTCTGCTCGCACCTTTTTCTGCATGCTTCATCATCCAATCTTGAATATTAAATTTTTTTTCGTTTTCTTCAGGCTGCAGCAGGGAGTATTCCATCGAGGAATTCAATATTCTCGCCTTCGTATTATCTTTAAGATACGGTTGAAGAATGTTGTTAATTAAAACTTTCTTCAATTTTTCATTTTGAACTCCGAACGTGGTTTCTACACGCCCGTCTAAATTTCTCTGCATCAAATCGGCGCTGCTTAAATAAACCTCTTCATTTCCACTGTTGTAGAAATAATAAATTCTACTGTGTTCCAAATATCTTCCTACAACACTTCTCACGGAAATGTTTTCGCTTAACCCTGGAACCCCGGGTACTAAACAACAAATTCCGCGGACAATCAGTTCAATTTTTACACCGCTGTTCGAGGCTTCGTAGAGGCCAGCTATGCACTTCGGATCAACGATGGCGTTACACTTTAAGATTATTTTTCCTTCACTGCCGTTTTTCACATTTTCAATTTCTCTTAATACTAATTTGAGAAAAGTGTTTCGCAGGTTGAAAGGAGCGACAATTAATTTATTGAAATCTGTCTGTTTGGAATAACCGGTTAAAAAATTGAATACATCGGAAACATCCGAACAGAGCTCCGCATCCGTAGTAAAAAGACCAAGGTCCGTATAAATTTTTGCAGTTGTAGCGTTATAATTTCCTGTTGCCAGATGAATATAGCGTTTTAGTCCATCAAATTCCTTCCTCACAACTAACGTCATTTTCGCATGCGTTTTTAACCCGACTAAACCATAAACTACATGAGCACCGACTTTTTCCAATTCTCTTGCCCAATAAATATTATTCTCCTCATCGAAACGCGCTTTTAATTCTACCAGAACCGCAACTTGTTTCCCCCGTTCGGCAGCTTCAATTAAATATTTTACAATAGGAGAATTCGAGCCGACACGATAAAGTGTCTGTTTTATTGCCAAAACATCGGGGTCGTTAGCAGCTTGTTTTATGAATTCAATAACGGGTTTAAACGAGTCATAGGGGTGGTGTAGCAGGATATCTTTTTGCCTGATCATCGAAAAGATGTCTTCCTCTTCGTCAAACCACTTCGGAGTAACGGGGTAAAAAGGTTTTTCTTTTAATTGATGAAGCGGGAGATCGTACAACATCATAAGATCGCTCAAACCGAGCGGTCCATCGTACACATGAAGATCATCTTCCTGTATTTCAAGATTTTCGAGAAGTGTTTCGATCATAAAACCGGGCATCTCTTTTTCAACTTCAATACGAACAACTTTTCCGAATTTTCTCTGCCTAATGTTTTCTTCGATAACGCGAAGCAGATCATCGGCTTCGTCCTCTTGAATTTCAATATCTGTATCACGAGTAATTCTGAAGCGATGAGCTTCCAAAATCTCCATCTTTGGGAAGAGATGATGAAGGTTTGCTTTTATCACGTCTCCGACCCAAATATATTTTGCAGAATATTCTTCCCGCTGATCTTTCTTTTTAAGAGGATTGATAATAGTATCAACACGAAGCAGACGGGGTAAAACGTTCGGAACTTTTACTCTTGCAAAATGTTTATCTCCCTTCGGATTTTTTAAAACAACGGCAAGACTTAAACTTAAATTCGAGATGTAAGGGAAAGGTCTCCCGGGATCAAAAGCCAGCGGAGTTAAAACGGGATAAATTTCTTTTTTGAAATATTCGTTTAACAAATTGTTTTCTTCTTCGGTCAGTTCACCAAGGTCATAGATGAAAACGTTTTCCTTTTTAAGCCCTAAAAGGATTTCATTTTTCCACAACTCGACAAGTGATTCCAGCATAGGTTTAAGAGAGCTCTCGATCTTCTGCAATTGTTCGCGCGGGGTTAATCCGTCTATGGTTGGTTCGCTAACATTGGCAGCAACTTGTTCTTTTAATCCGGAAACACGGATCATGTAAAATTCATCCAGGTTAGAGAAGAAGATCGAAATAAATTTAATCCTGTCGAGCAGAGGAATGTTCGGATTTAAAGCTTCCTCATAGACCCGGCGATTAAACTCGATCCAGCTAAGATCGCGGTTAAAAAAATTCTCCGGGCGATTATATTTTTTTAGCAACTCTTTCCAGATCATTGTTTACCTGGCTTCTGAGTTGGTTAGGTAGTTATTGATTGCTTTCGCGGCAGTTCTTCCCGCTCCCATGGCAAGTATCACCGTTGCTCCTCCGGAAACAATATCTCCACCGGCAAAGACACCTTGCTTAGAAGTTTTCATAGTTGCTTCGTCCACTAAGATATTTCCCCATTTGTTGTAAGAGATGTCCGGTGTAGTTTTTTGAATTATCGGGTTTGAACCATTCCCTATTGCCACTACCGCCATATCCAGGTCGGTACGATATTCTGAGTTAGGAATTGGAACAGGACGTCTTCTTCCTGATGCGTCGGGTTCACCAAGTTCCATTTTCTGCACCTTTACTCCGCGCAGCCAGCCGTTTTCATCGCCAAGAAATTCTAAAGGATTGGTAAGAAAAACGAACTCAACGCCTTCTTGTTTTGCATGATGAACTTCTTCCAAACGCGCAGGCATTTCTTTTTCGGAACGACGGTACATGATATAAGCATTTTTTGCGCCAAGACGTTTAGCTGTTCGCACAGCATCCATTGCGGTGTTACCACCGCCAAAAATTGCAACGTTTTTATTTTTACAATCAAAAACTGGTGTGTCGTACTCAGGAAATTTGTACGCTTTCATCAAATTGACGCGAGTTAGAAATTCATTTGCAGAATAAACACCGTTAAAATTTTCTCCCGGAATATTCATAAAATAGGGAAGACCTGCGCCTACAGCAATAAATACAGCGTGATATCCGTTTTCAAAAAGTTCGTCAATCGTATCGGTGAGCCCTATTACGGCATTTGTTTGGAATTCTACCCCGAGAGTTTTTAATGCATCAACCTCGGCTTTAACAATATTTTTGGGCAAACGGAATTCGGGAATTCCATAAATTAAAACTCCGCCGATTTCGTGCAGCGCTTCAAAAACCGTCACATCGTGTCCTAGCTGAATGAGATCTCCCGCGCAGCTTAAACCAGCCGGACCGCTTCCAACGATAGCAACTTTTTTCCCGGTTTTTGGTTTTACCTGCGGAGTTCTGATTCCAATTTTTTCACGTTCATAATCAGATACAAATCTTTCTAACCTGCCAATCGCAACTGCATCATGCTTGGCACTCATAACACACCTGGCTTCGCACTGTTCTTCCTGCGGACAAACTCTTCCGCAGACAGCCGGCAAGGCATTGTCTTCTTTTATAATTGCGGCTGCGCCAAGAAAATCTCCTTCACCGACCAATTTAATAAAATCTCTAATTTGAACGCCGACCGGACAACCTTCAACGCAAACCGGTTTTGGACATTGTAAACAGCGTTGAGCTTCCATCCGGGCAAGTTCTTCTGTAAAACCTAAATTGACTTCTAAAAAATTTTTATTTCTTTCTAACGGAGCTTGTTCCGGCATGGGTTGACGCGGAATTTGCATTCTTTCTTTTTTTGTAAGTACGGGCATAAATTTTCTTTATTGGTTTACTAATTCTTCAACAAGCGCATCAGAAAAAACTTTATCATAATTGCAGAGATGTTTTTCGAGAGCGGCTTTTTCGCTTTGGTTATAGGTTCGGTTTCGTTTTGTCAGTAGATCGAAATCTACAAGGTGAGCGTCAAATTCGGGTCCGTCAACACAAACGAAAACAGTTTTGTTATCAATTGTAGCGCGGCAGCCGCCGCACATCCCGGTGCCGTCTACCATTACCGGGTTTAGGCTGACAACGGTTTTTATTCCGTAAGGTTTGGTAGTATTGGCAACGGCTCTCATCATCGGAATTGGACCGATGGAAAGAACGAAATCAATTTTTGTTCCGCTTTCAATCAACTCCTGCAATTTTTGAGTAACAAATCCATGATAACCGTAGCTGCCGTCATCGGTTGTAATGTAAACTTCGTCGGCAACTTCTTTTAATTCTGTTTCAAGAAGCACCAAATCTTTTGTTCGTGCCCCGTTAATTACGATTGTGTGGTTACCGGCTTCTTTTAAAGCGACTGCAGTCGGGAAAGCAATTGCAGCTCCGACCCCGCCGCCGATACTAATTGCCGTTCCGAAGTTTTCAATATGTGAAGGCTTTCCGAGAGGACCGACAACATCTAAAAAAAAGTCGCCGGTATTGAGCTGGTTAATAGCTTTTGTGGTTTTTCCGATACCTTGCACGATAATAGTAATTGTTCCTTGTTCTATATTTGAATCAGCAATGGTAAGAGGAATTCTTTCCCCGGTTTGATCTGTGCGAACGATTACGAATTGTCCGGCTTTTCTTTTGGCTGCAATTTTGGGAGCTTCAATAACAAACCTTTTAATATCGGTTGCAAGAAACTCAGCAGTGATTATTTTATTCATCTATGAGTATTTCAGTAAGTTTAAGAAAATCTTTATGTTTGTATGTAAAAATAAGGAAAAATTCATTATAAAAGATGGCAGATTTCAGCAGCTTTTCGGCTTTTTAGGTGAATTACTCTAAAGATTATTGAAGAAAATTTAAAATAATAAATGACACATACTCTTGGGCTTCTTTTACTTTTTAGTGTGGTTAATTTTGGACAGAACGAAGGAAGAAATGGTTTTGAACCAAAATTGGAAAACAATAAATTAATAGTTACAAACCCTGCGGGGGAAGCAATTTTTGAAAAATATTTTAGTGAACCGGAAGAGCTTTTCGTTAATTTAAGCGAGTGTTCGCAAGCTGAGTATCTCATACGCGATAAAAAAATTGTAAATGGAATTCCGAAATATTTTGCTTTTCTTTACACTATTAACGATACTTTTTGTTTAATTGATTCGCTGTACTCCGGTGTTTATGAACCAACACCAACCTATTGCAGCGAAATTAATAAGACGCTGCTTCTCATAGGAAATCCGGAATTCGATTCTCTCTATTCATCCTTTGAGCATGAATATTTTTCAGCCGTATCTTGTTTGCAGTTTGAAGACGGGAGGTTATTCAATGTTGATGATCAAGTGTATGATTTATTTTTTTCAGGAGAATGAACCTATCATTTCATATTTAGAAAGCGTGTGGAGCGGCTCATCAAAGGATTGCTCCTCTTCAACAGAAATTAAATCGGCGGTAGCTGCTGTTTATCTGAATTACTTAAACGCGGGGGAAAAAGTTTTAGCCCGTCAATTTCTAAATGATTATTATCTTTGCCCCGACAAAGAGTCATTTAAAAATTTTCTCGATTCACAATTTTAACAAAGGTGAAAAATGGAAAAAATTAAAGTAGGAGTTATTGGAACCGGACACCTGGGAAAACTTCACACAAAAATGTTTGCTCAACTGCAAAATGCAGCACTTGTTGGAGTTCACGACACAGATTTTGCAGCCGCAAAAGCCGTAGCAAAAGAGAACCATACTCAAGCGTTCGAGCAGATGGATGAGCTGCTCGGCAAAGTTGAAGCGGTTTCAATCGCCGCTGTTACCAGTGAACATTATCAGTTAGCGAAGAAGTGTTTGGAGAAGAATATTCATGTGTTTGTGGAAAAACCAATAACCTCGTTACTAGATGAAGCCGAAGAATTAGTCTTTCTTTCGCGAGAAAAAAATCTGAATTTACAAGTTGGGCATATCGAACGGTTTAATCCGGCGCTGCTTGCTCTGGAAAAATATAAATTAAATCCGCTGTTTGTGCAGAGCGATAGACTTGCCCAATTTAATCCACGGGGAACAGATGTGGCAGTCGTTTTGGATTTAATGATCCATGATATTGATATAATATTAAGCCTCGTAAAAAGCGAAGTAAAAAGCGTGCAGGCAAGCGGTGTTGCTGTTGTTTCAAATAATATTGATATTGCAAACGCAAGAATTGAATTTGAAAACGGAGCGGTTGCCAACGTAACTGCAAGCAGAATTTCACAGAAAAAAATGAGGAAGATGAGAATCTTTCAGAGAGAAGGATATCTTTCACTTGATTTTATTACCGGCGTTTCGGAAGTGTTTCGTCTCGTTTCTTCGGATCAAAAAATTGATGAGGATCATATTAACTTCGGCGAGATAGGTGTTGGCGATAAAAAGAAATTTGTTATTTACGAACAGCCGGAACAAGTTGAAGTAAACGCTCTCAAATATGAATTGGATCTTTTTCTTCAGTCAATTATTAAAAAAGAAAAACCGGTCGTTTCAGGCGAAGACGGCTGGCGAGCACTAAAAGTTGCCGACTTGATCGTAAAAAAAATTGAAGAATCTTTAAAAAAATTATCACAATAATTCCGGAGAAATTTATGAAAAAAAGTATTTTGCTCATTGTTCTGTTATCGTTCGTATTTGCTTCATGCAGTATTTATCAATCAATAGTAAACGTTTCGCGGTTGAAATTTAAACTCGGTACGGTCGCCAATGTGAGACTGGCAGATATTCAGTTAAGCGGGAAAAATAAATTAAGCGATTTTTCCCCGTTCGATGCAATAAAACTTACCTCTGCAATCACAAAAGGTTCATTGCCAATATCATTCGTTCTAAACATAGACGTGAAAAATCCGAACGACGGAACCGGCGGCTATTCTTCAACTACTGCTTCGCTTGTTTCACTTCCGTACCGGCTTTATGTAGATGAAAAGGAAATATTGACCGGAGATATTTCTGCTCCGGTAACCATTCCCGGAACCGGTGAAGCTACAGTCATCCCGCTTTCAATTAATTTTGATCTCTACAAGAATATAAAAGATCACGGTTTTGAATCACTTGTAAATCTTGCTTTGAACATCTCAGGTACAGGAAACGGAAATTCAAGATTATCCGTGGTTACTAAGCCAACTGTAAATACAGTGATCGGAAATATCACCTATCCGGGTGAGTTAACAATAGTTGACAAAGAATTCAGAGATAAATAATATAAATTGAATTCAATGAGTGGAGTGTAACATGTCTAAATTAGAAAAATATGCGATCGGTGTTGACTTAGGCGGAACCTATATTAAGTTTGGCGTTGTTACCGAAAAAGGGAAAATAGTTAGAAAAACTTTTGTTGATACAAAAGCTGAGGGTGGTCCCGAATCCGTATTGAAACAAATGAAAAAAGGGCTGAAAGAGATGCTCAACCAGAATGAAATAAAAATTGAAGGGATCGGTATCGGTTCGCCCGGAATTGTTTCAAAGAAAAAAGGTACGGTTGAAAATCCGCCGAATATACCCGGCTGGGGAAAAGTTCAGTTAGGGCATTTGATTGAAAAAAATTTTAAGCTCGCCACTTTTGTTGAAAATGATGCAAATGCCGCGGCGATTGGTGAGCTGATTTTCGGAGCCGGGAAAAACCATAAGTCGTTTGTGATGATAACGCTTGGCACCGGGGTTGGCGGCGGGATCATTCTAAACAAAAAATTATTCCGCGGAGATTTTGGAGCCGCCGGTGAAATCGGGCACATTACCATTGATATTAATGGTCCAAAATGCGGATGCGGTTCTTACGGCTGCATTGAAACCTATGCCGGCAATGGCTATATTATTCAAAGAGTTAAAGAAGAATTGAAACAGCATCAAGATTCAAAAATTGCTGAATTGATCAGCGATGACTTTAATGCATTAACGCCTAAAGTTATAAGCATTGCTGCAGAATTTGGAGACCCGTTTGCAAATGAAGTGATTAAAAATTTGGGGAAAAATATTGGTTTCGCGCTTGCCTCGGTTTCCAATCTGCTTGATGTTAGTACCTTTATAATCGGCGGCGGCGTTGCCGGATTTGGCAAAGTGCTTCTCGATACCATCAGCAACTCTTTGAAAGAAAGAGTCTTAAAATCATTGGTATCTCGCTGTAAAGTACTTCCGGCAAAATTGAAGAATGAAGCCGGAATTAA
>MNVA01000097.1 GCA_001871325.1 Ignavibacteria bacterium CG1_02_37_35 | reverse complement strand
TTCAGTATCAGTAATAACCCCTTGCTCATGCTCGTTGAGAATTAGTTCAACCTTTTCATTTGCACTGTTGATATAAGTCTGCTTTTCTTCGGGAATAAGCATATCACTAAAGCTAATTGACAAACCGCCAGCAGTTGCATATCTGAAACCAGTTTCTTTTAAGTCATCGAGAAATTTCGCAGTAACTTTATTTCCAAGTTTTAGAAACACCTTGCCTATAAATCCACCGAATGTTTTCTTAATAAGAAGATGATTAAAAAATCCCATCTCTTTGGGAACGATTTGATTGAAGATCACCCTACCGATTGTAGTTTCAATCATTTCTCCATCAATCCGGACATTCGTTTTCGCGTGCAAGCCAACCACTTTATTATTATAAGCGATTATCGCTTCTTCGGCAGAACCAAAAGTCATCCCTTCACCAAGATCACCATCTTTTTTCTTTGTCAAATAATAACAACCAAGGACGATATCCTGTGTAGGAACAACAATGGGACTTCCGTTTTGTGGCGAAAGGATATTATGCGAACTGAGCATCAACAAAGATGCTTCCAGTTGAGCTTCCCATGAAAGAGGAACGTGAACAGCCATCTGATCGCCGTCAAAATCCGCATTAAAAGCCGTACAAACCATCGGATGAAGACGGATAGCTTTTTCATCAATTAGAACAGGTTGAAAAGCCTGAATTCCAAGTCTGTGAAGTGTGGGTGCGCGGTTTAACAATACCGGGTGACCATCAATAATTTTTTCGAGCACTTCCCAAATAATAGGGTCTTTTCTATCAACGACTTTTTTTGCGCTTTTTACAGTTTTATTATGCCCTCGTTCGATAAGTTTTCTTATAACGAAAGGTTTAAATAATTCAATAGCCATATCTTTTGGTAAGCCGCACTGGTGCAATTTCAGCTCTGGTCCTACAACAATTACCGAACGACCGGAATAATCAACTCTTTTGCCTAAAAGATTTTGACGAAATCTTCCTTGTTTTCCTTTGAGAACATCGCTTAAAGATTTTAATGGACGATTGTTATCGCTTCTAACAGCGGAGCCCCGGCGTGAATTATCAAAGAGTGCATCAACTGCTTCTTGAAGCATTCTCTTTTCATTGCGAAGAATAACTTCGGGAGCTTTAATGTCAATTAATCTTTTTAAACGATTATTTCGAATAATTACACGTCTGTACAAATCGTTCAGATCTGACGTTGCAAAGCGACCTCCTTCAAGTGGAACAAGGGGACGAAGTTCAGGTGGAATTACAGGAATATAGCTTAGGGTCATCCATTCAGGTTTGTTAGGAAGTTTTCCTTCTTTCTCGCGGAAAGCTTCAATAACTTTTAATCTCTTCAGCATTTCTTCTTTTTTCTGCTGTGAAGTCTCCACTTTAACCTGGTCACGCAATTCATTGAAGAGGGCTTCGGTATCAGTTTGTTTTAATAGTTCCTTAACTGCATCTCCGCCGATACGGGCATAGAATTTATTCGGATCATTTTCCGGTAGTCTGTCATTACCGGCTGGTAAAGAATTAAGTACTTCAAAATATTGATCTTCCGAAATAAGGTCTTTGCGTTTAAGACCTGTGGGTCCAGGATTCATGACAACATACGATTCGTAATAAATTACTCTTTCAAGTTCTTTAGTGCTAAATCCGAGCATATTTCCAATTTTGGAAGGAAGCGAGCGGAAGAACCAAATGTGGACCACCGGAACAGCCAGTGCAATGTGCCCCATTCTTTCCCGGCGGACACTTTTTTGTGTTACTTCAACACCGCAACGATCGCAGACGATGCCTTTGTAACGAATTCTTTTATACTTACCGCAGTAACATTCCCAATCGCGCGTAGGACCAAATATTTTCTCGCAGAAGAGTCCGTCTTTTTCCGGGCGAAACGTTCTGTAGTTGATTGTTTCCGGTTTAGTGATTTCGCCGTGTGACCGCGCTAAAATATCATCCGGGCTCGCCAGAGTGATGGTTATATTTGTAATTTCTCTTACTGTATTTTCTTGATTTCTGAAGGACATTTATAGTCTCCTTATCCGCCAATGGCGGACTTTAAAAATTGTTTAGCGTTAATTTATATGAATATCCAAGCCGAGACCCTGGAGTTCTTTAATTAGAACATTAAACGATTCCGGTACATTTGGTACCGGTAAATTTTCACCTTTAACAATAGCTTCGTATACTTTTGAACGACCGGAAACATCATCACTTTTTACAGTCAGAACTTCCTGTAAAATATTTGAAGCTCCGTAACCTTCAAGCGCCCAAACTTCCATTTCACCAAATCTTTGACCACCAAATTGCGCTTTTCCTCCGAGAGGTTGCTGCGTAATTAATGAGTATGGTCCGATAGATCGGGCGTGAATTTTATCATCAACCATGTGTCCAAGTTTCAACATATAAATGTATCCGCAAGTCACTTTCTGATGAAATTTTTCACCGCTTCTTCCGTCGTACAGTTCTATTTTACTGCCTTTATCTAACCCGGCTTTCCCGAGCCATTCTTCAACATCCTCGAGTTTTGCACCGTCAAAAATTGGAGTCGCAAATTTTACGCCGAGAAGTTTACCAACCCAACCCAGAGCAGTTTCGTAAAGCTGCCCGAGGTTCATACGGGAGGGAACGCCAAGAGGATTCAGAATAATATCTACGGGTGTTCCGTCTGGCATAAATGGCATATCTTCAACCGGAACAACTTTTGAAACAACGCCTTTATTTCCGTGGCGTCCGGCCATTTTATCACCGACGGATATCTTACGTTTTTTAGCGACATAGACTTTTGCAAGCTGTACAATTCCCGGAGGTAATTCATCGCCAATTTGAATTTTAATTTTTTCTCGTTTGAAATCTTCTTCAAAATCAGAAAGTCTGTCAAAATATTTTGCATATAATTTCTGAACTATCTGATTTATTTTTTTAGAATCGAACCAACCTGCTGTATAGTCAAGTTTTGTTACATCGTCAAGGTCAGAAAAAGTTTTTTCTTTAATCGAAGTTCCGCTCCGAAGGACTACCGAGCCGTCCAAATCACGAATACCGGTTGAAGTTTGACCATCGCAAATGGTCGTTAATTTGTCTATTAATTTTTTATAGTGCGCTGTAACCTTTATTTTATGTGCAGATTCGATTTGCTCAAAAGATTTTTTCTCAACCTTTTTGCCGTCAGCTTCTTTTTTCTTTCGACTAAATAATCGTGTTTTAATAACAGTTCCGCGAATACCAGGGGAAGCTTTAAGTGAAGCGTCTTTTACATCGCCAGCCTTATCTCCAAAAATAGCGCGAAGCAATTTTTCTTCAGGAGTTGGATCGGTTTCTCCTTTGGGAGTAATTTTCCCAATAAGAATGTCGCCTTCTTTAACTTCAGCTCCTACATGAACAATACCGTTTTCATCAAGATTTTTTACGGCTTCTTCGCTTACATTCGGAATTTCTCTCGTAAGTTCTTCTTCGCCACGTTTGGTTTCTCTAACTTGAAGTTCAAATTCTTCGACATGAAGAGAGGTGAAGGTGTCATTTGCAACAAGTTTTTCACTTAAGATGATAGCATCCTCGAAGTTGTAACCACGCCACGGCATAAATGCAACGAGAACATTTTTCCCCAGCGCTAACTCCCCTTGGTCTGTTGCGCAGCCATCGGCAATAACTTCACCTTTTTTAACGCGTTGACCTTCTTTAACAATTGGCTTCTGGTTAATGCTGGTTTCCTGATTCGTTCCCGTGAATTTAATAAGATCATAACTTTCTCTCCGGACATCATCAAAACTGGTAATAGCTTCCAAAGATTTTGGATCTAAATCATAAATAACCGTAATCTTATTTGCATCAACAGATTCAATATAACCGTCATCTGCGGCGAGAATAACCGCACGTGAGTCAACGGCAATTTTTCCTTCGAAACCGGTGCCTACAATAGGCGCTTCTGTAACCATTAAGGGAACTGCCTGACGCATCATGTTCGAACCCATAAGAGCTCTGTTTGCATCATCATGCTCGAGGAACGGAATAAGTGTAGCCGCGGCGCTTACTATTTGAGCTGGGGCGACATCCATAAATTGCAATTGGTCATGATGAACAATGGGGAATTCACCTTTATTACGTGATTTAATACGCTCATTGACAAATTCATTTTTATCATTCAGTACGGCATTAGCCTGAGCAATTGTATATAAGTCTTCTTGCTCTGCAGTCAAGTAAGTCAATTCTTTTGTAGCTATTCTTCCTTTAACTTTCCTGTATGGTGTTTCAAGGAAGCCATATTTGTTCACCCTAGCAAAAATGGTCAATGAAGAAATAAGACCAATGTTCGGACCTTCAGGGGTTTCAATTGGACATAACCTGCCATAATGCGTATAATGAACGTCACGAACTTCAAATCCGGCACGCTCTCGAGTTAAGCCGCCAGGTCCTAAGGCAGACATCCTTCGTTTGTGAGTTAACTCGGCAAGAGGATTAGTCTGATCCATAAATTGAGAAAGAGGATTAGTTCCGAAGAATGCATTAATAACACTACTGATCGTTCTCGCGTTTACTAATTCTTGTGGAGTAAAGTTCTCTGAATCGCGAACATTCATACGTTCTTTTATGGTTCGTGACATACGTGAGATACCAACGTTGAATTGCTGTTGAATTTGTTCCCCTACGGTTCGAACTCTTCTATTTCCCAAGTGATCAATGTCGTCTGTTGATTCCAATCCATTTTTCATACGAATGATATAGCGCATAATTTCGATGATATCAATTGGGGTAAGGACGGTAGTGGTTTCCGGAATATCTAATTTTAATTTATCGTTCATACGATGACGACCAACGTCGCCGAGATCATAGCGTTTATCATTAAAGAAAAGTTTTTCAATGAGAGAAGCGGCGGTATCTACATCCGGGGCTTCACCGGTTCGAAGCTGCCGATAAATTGCAAATAAAGCTTCTTCTTTAGTATGAGCCGGATCTTTTCTCAAAGTGTTTAGAATTAAACTCTGATCAGTATTTACTTCTTCACTTATAAATTTAATTTCTTCTACTTCGGCATCTTTCACTCTTTCAACATCTTCTTCGGAGAAAATGCTTTCTCTTGAGAGGAAAATTTCACCGCTTGAAGTATCAAAAACATCGCTGGCGATCATTCTGCCAATATAGTTTTCGATTGGAACCTTGTTTACGTTTACGGTTTCGACTAGATCAAAGAGTTGAAGAATTTCTTCATCATTAGTAAAACCTATGGCTCTTAACAAAGTTGTTGATGGGAATTTTTTTCTTCTGTCAATGTAGACGTATAAAATATGATTAATATCAGTTGCAAATTCAACCCATGAACCTTTAAGCGGGATAATTCTTGCTGCATAAAGAGGAGTGCCGTTTGGGTGAATAGTTTGCGAAAAAGCCACACCGGGCGAACGATGAAGCTGAGTTACAACTACCCTCTCTGCTCCGTTGATTACAAAGGTTCCTTGTTCCGTCATAAACGGAAGGTTACCGAGGTAAACTTCTTGCTCAACAGCGTTAATAAATTCTTCGGTATCCGGGTCTTTTGTTGCAAGCCTCAGTTTTGCTTTTAGAGGCGCAGCAAATGTAAGTCCCTTTTCAATACATTCCTGAATAGAATATCTGGCTTTTTCGATATTGTATTCAACAAAATCCAGCCTAAAATTTTCTTTATTATCAAAAATCGGGAAATTGGAAGTAAAAACAGCTTGAAGACCTGTATTCTCGCGTTGCGAGGGTTGTACATTACGCTGTAAAAATTCTTCAAAAGATTCTTTTTGAATATCGAGTAAATCCGGGATAGGAAGAACCGATTTAATTTTTCCAAAGGAAATTCTTTGATTAGACAAGTGAAATCCTCCAATTAGTTTTCAAAATCATAGCATATGTCCTGTATCATCATTACAAACAATAAGAAAAAGCGATAAGACGGAGTTCTCCGCTTATCACTTTTTAAGAAAAGGGAACGATGAAATAAAAAGTTAATAATTATTTTACTTCTACTGTAGCGCCGGCTTCTTCAAGTTCTTTCTTCAGTTTTTCGGCTTCGTCTTTAGAAACAGCTTCTTTAACTGATTTTGGCGCACTATCAACAAGATCTTTTGCTTCTTTTAAGCCTAAACCCGTATGAGCGCGGACAACTTTAATTACGTTGATTTTTTTCTCGCCTGCGGCGATGAGGTTAACATTAAATTCAGTTTGTTCTTCGACCGGTGCAGCGGCAGCGGCAACAGCAGCACCCATAACAACAGGGGCAGCGGCAGTAACACCGAATTCTTCTTCCAATGCTTTTTTCAGCTCAGAGGCTTCCACCAGAGTTAAGTTTTTTATTTTTTCTACTAATTCAGCAACTTTTTCAGACATTTTTGATCTCCTAATTATTTTCTTTATTAAAATTTATTTAAGCGGCTTTTTTCTTGGCTATTTCGTCAACCACACTAACAAGCTCGCGAAGTACAGAATTGATAACACCAACAATTCCGGAAGCAGGGGCATCAAGACTTCCCAAAATTCCTGCAATGATTTCCGGTTTACTCGGAAGCGTAGCCAGCTGATCAAGTGATTTGCCGTCAAAGTATTGAGATTCAATATAGCAAGCTTTTAACGAAAGCTTTTGCTTCTCTGAGTAATATTTTTTTATAATCTTAGCCGGTGCAACAGAATTTTCACCCGCGAAAACCGCGCCGGTCATTCCGACTAAGCTTGCATCGAGTTTTTCATATTTTCCAGCCTGAACCAATGCTCTCTTCAATAAAGTATTTTTAATCACTTTGTATTGAGAACCATGTTTTCTGAATTCTCTTCGAAGGTTTTTAATATCTTCGACATTAATTCCGCTGTAGTCTGTTATGAATAAAGCGGTAGATTTTTTAACTAAATCTACTACCTTTTCTACAGCCTCAACTTTTTCGTTCTTGTTCATTTTTCTCCTACATCATTTTAGTTATTGACATGGAGTCGGATAGAAGCATTACGGTGCGTAATAAACTTTTAATGTACAGCAACTTCTTCTTTAGATATCTTTAAGCCTGGTCCCATTGTTGACGAAAGAAAAACACTTTTAACGTAAGTTCCTTTCGCACTGGCAGGTTTAAGTTTAACAATCATATTCAGAAATGCGTTCGTATTCTCGACTAATTTGTCAGTTTCAAAATTTAATTTACCAACAGAAACATGTACAATTCCGGTCTTATCAACCCGGAATTCAATTTTCCCGGCTTTAACTTCTCTTACAGCTTTTTCAACGTCCATGGTAACCGTACCGCTTTTCGGATTCGGCATCAACCCTTTGGGTCCTAATATTTTCCCAAGCTTACCAACTTCAGCCATAACATCAGGGGTTGCAATAAGTACATCAATATCTGCCCATCCGCCTTTAATTTTTTCCAAATAATCTTCTAAACCAGCGAAATCAGCCCCCGCATCCAGAGCTTCTTTTGCCTTTGGACCTTTAGCCATAACCAGCACTCGAACCTCTTTACCGGTTCCGTTTGGCAGAGAAACCGTACCCCTAATCATCTGGTCTGCATGTCGCGGGTCAACACCTAAGCGAACTGCACAATCAAGAGATTCAACAAACTTTACCTTTGTTTGGTCTTGAAGGGTTTTAACCGCTTCGGCTATTGAATAATCTTTGTTTTTATCTATAGCTTTATTAATTACTTGAACTCTTTTTGAAGTTTTCATATCGAAATTATCTCATTTTAATAAGTTAGTCATCTACCGTGATGCCCATGCTTCTGGCGGTTCCTGCAACCATACTCATCGCATGTTCAACATCATTTGCATTAAGATCAGGCATTTTAAGTTTGGCAATCTCTTCAACCTGAGATTTAGCTACTTTTCCTACCTTTATTTTGTTTGATTCAGCCGATCCCTTTTCAATTTTAGCTGCCTTTTTTAAAAGCACAGCCGCAGGAGGAGTCTTGGTAATAAAGGTGAAAGATTTATCAGAAAAAACTGTTATAACAACAGGGATAATTAAGCCTTCTTGGCCAGAAGTTTTTGCATTAAACTGCTTGCAAAACTCCATGATATTAACACCTTTTTGACCTAGAGCAGGTCCTACCGGGGGAGAAGGGTTCGCTTTTCCTGCAGGAATTTGTAATTTAATATACCCTGTGATTTTCTTAGCCATTATAACGTTCCTTTAGAAATTACTTCTCTAACTCTGCTTGTACAAAATCAATCTCGACAGGAGTTTTTCTGCCGAAAATTGAGACCATAACTTTAATTTTCATTTTCTCTTCGTTAACTTCCTCAATAGCGCCGGTAAAATTATTGAATGGACCATCAACAATTTTAACGAGATCGCCGGTTCTAAAAATAGTTTCAATTCTTTCAGTATCTGAATCTTGGGTAATCCTGCCCACAATTCTTTTAACTTCATCTGGTTGAAGCGGATTTGGGTTATTCTGTGGACCGAGAAATCCCATAACAGAGGGTGTATTAAGGACGAAATCCTTTACCTGTGCATCCAGTTCCGCTTGCAAAAGAATATATCCCGGGAAGAAGTTTTTTGTTTTGCTTCGTTTCTTCCCATCGCGTACCTCAAAAACCTTTTCAGTAGGAACAAGGACTTGCTGAATTTTTGTTAAAAGTTTTTCATTATCCATCAACTCAGTGTCTATAAGATTTTTTACCTTGTTTTCATGCCCTGAAAACGTCCTAACTACATACCAGCGAGAATCCATCAATTATACCTAAAATATTCCTTTAAAGACCTGAGTGATCGCCATATCTATGACGTAAGTTAGTGCAGCAAAAATAAGACACACCGCAATAACCACATAGGTTGATTCTTTGAGTTCATCTTTAGTCGGCCAGGTAACTTTTTTCATTTCCTTGACGACGTCGTTAAAGAAGGCTTTAATTTTATTAATCATAATGTTGAAACTTTCTGCACGTCAGGAGGGACTCGAACCCCCAACCTGCGGTTTTGGAGACCGCTGCTCTACCAATTGAGCCACTGACGTAACAAGTACTACTTGGTTTCCTTGTGAATAGTATGCTTTCTATCCCACCGGCAGTATTTTTTAAATTCCACACGGCTTGGGTGATTACGCTTATTTTTTGTTGTGGTGTAATTTCTTCTTTTACACTCTGTGCACTCTAAGGTGATTATTTCTCTCATAATAACGATACTTTTTATATTTATAAACTAATTGAGCTGACGACCGGGATTGAACCGGTGACCTCATCCTTACCAAGGATGTGCTCTACCAACTGAGCTACGTCAGCGGAGAGAGTACTCTTCTGAAAAATTCTAGAGAGCGGGAGACGGGATTCGAACCCGCGACCAACAGCTTGGAAGGCTGTGACTCTAGCCAACTGAGTTACTCCCGCAGTTGTAATATTTTCAATATTTTAAGAACAAAACTCTAATGTGGGCGGCGAGGGATTCGAACCCCCAAAGGCGTATGCCAACGGATTTACAGTCCGCCCCGGCTCTCCAACTCCGGCGTCCGCCCAAATTTGACAAAAGAGACACAAAATTACCAGCATTTTCTTTAAAATGCAAATTTATTGGATTTCAAATATAATACTTTCTTTCATAAATGAAAATTTTTTGGGGTTCAAGAAAGAATTTTTATAATATTTTACGAGTTCTTCCCTTACGGGATAGATAAGAGTTTATTTTGAGACGATTTTGACGTTGCAAATCTACTTAAAACTGTTGGATTTTTCTAATTCTCCGACGATTAAAAAGTAGGGCAAAAAACCAGTATCCATAGTTACCCCGAAATGTAATCACTTTGGAATGATTGAATGGCTGCATGTTTGAGTGAAAAACATCCATCCATTCATCTATTCATCCATTTATCTTCATTCGGTCATTCTATCGTTTTATTTATCTCATTAATATTCTGCCAATCTGCTGCGGCGGAGGATTACTCAAACTTTTTTATTTAGGTACTAAAGCAGTATCGAGATTAAGCGACACTTCATCCAGTATGTAACGACCGTGTAAGCCGTTTGCACCGCACGTAAGACGCATTCAAAGCGCATTCAAGACGGAGTGAGGATTTGTTGGTTGTGCGTAGATGGTGGAATGTTGATGGTTAGAATGGACGAAGATAGTGGGAAAAGGATAAAATTTACTCTTTTTCAGACAAAGTTGCCTGTCATATGCTAAAATTCTACAGAAGAGGTTGTAGTCCATTTATATTTTGCATTTTGTTTTTGGATGATAGTATTGTAGATAACACCGCTTATGGACTTCCGGAGAAGAGAAAACAATTCTTCGGTAACCGGCAAAGAGATTTTTTCAGGCATATCCCCCGCAAAAATTTCAAGGAACATCAAAGAGAAGGCAAATTCATCTTCTTTTTCCTTTGGATTGTTTTTAATGAAAAAGATAAAAATGAAGGTGACCGGTTCAGATGGCAAGAAAAAATTATTCGCCGCTTCCGCAATGATGTCTGTTTTTATGACTCCTTCATCAAACAAAAAGTTTTTTGTCAAACTTACTTGATTATCGGGTACGATGCGGTTAAGCGAAGTGAGCGTTTGTTCCTTTGTAAACGCTGCATTCGCTTTAATAATTTTATTATACGTATAAGATTTGTCTCTTGAATTTTGTTTCCAGATTTGTTTAAGCGCATCATTGTTGGCGATAAACTTCGCGAAAGATGAAGTC
The DNA here is from genome assembly GCA_001871325.1 of Ignavibacteria bacterium CG1_02_37_35. Classification (GTDB taxonomy): domain Bacteria; phylum Bacteroidota; class Ignavibacteria; order Ignavibacteriales; family Ignavibacteriaceae; genus UBA1563. The sequence goes on along the minus strand of MNVA01000097.1, from coordinate 245 downwards.
AGTCCGAACTTTTTTCTATTGGCAATTGCTTTATCCGAATTGCATGTGTTGTAAGATTCGGGGCGGATGGAGACGAAATTTTTCCCGCGGATATTTCTGTAAACGTGCTTCCCTACTCTGCCGCTTGCACTGCCAAGGATTCCGTTTGTTACTCGAGCCATGGTTACCTCCTAAGATATTTTTGGAATGAAAATTTATAGAATTATGAATGAGTCCACTCTAAAAAGCTAATTTCATTAAGTAAT
>MNVA01000036.1:1295-11920 GCA_001871325.1 Ignavibacteria bacterium CG1_02_37_35 | reverse complement strand
TTTCTTTGCTCTTTTATTCGTTTCTCTATAATTATGTTATCCCTTCGGGATTTATTTTTTTCAATCCCGAAAGGATGAATTTAATATAATAACCCCTGAGAAGAGCGGAACGAAATGCCGAAGGAATGACATTAATAAAATGCTTAATCAATCGAACCATCAAACAATTAACTGTGAATCAAAACAGAAATTGATATTCTTCGGTTGACGCCTATGAAAATACTATTCTGTGTTACAATTATCATAGAAAGATGAATTTTTGCGTAAGGTGACTTACTAACATCTTAACGATAATTGTACATGGAATAATGTCATTCTAATTCCGCACAACCATAAATGGATTGTGCCGCACGAACAAATTCCGCTAAAGCGGAATACCAAACAATCTCTCCCCGATTTTAAAAAATGATTTTTCGTTTATCATTCGCGCGCCAAAGAAGGGTGTTCATTATTCCTTTTCTCCTTAAACTTTTTTCCCAAGCAGAGTCATGGGAAAAATGTAGCATCTAAAAAGTAAAACTACGATTAACTGGCAGCTCATTACAATCTTAAACATTTTCTGATATGTGACCACTTTCACAGCCGTGACTTCACACAATGCAACGATTAGTAGCAATCCTTATTATTGCATCAGAAAATAATCGAATTCACTAAATAATACTTTTCAAATAAAATATCGCAGGAACTATTAAATGGAATCAGGGCAAATCGAGAGCAAATCGTTCGTTCATTGTTTACATGAAAGAGCATTGGACAATTTTATGAATAGCATTGATATTCGTTACGATTTTCAAAAACATCTCTACCGGGGAATTACATTAGTTGTAGTAAATCTCAGCCGTGCGGTCATGTGCGAGTCACAAGTATTTTACCGATATCTTTTCAAGGTAATTGATGAAGGAGCAGAAAAGATTGTCATTGATATTTCTTCTTTAGAATTTATGGACAGTTCGTTTGCAGGTGTGTTAGTTGCCGCATTAAAGAGGGTAAAAAACAAATGTGGAGACATTCGATTAGTAATAAACAATGCTAATCTTCTAACGAGTCAAGTGTTATTGAATGGCATCATCAAAATATATAAAACATACCCAACCATTAAAAAAGCGCTGCAGAGTTATGAGGGGGAAAAAGAAAAAGTTACTCCTTCAATTTCCCATCTTTCATTTCAAAAATAATATTCGCAAGCGCCATTAAATCTTTGTTATGCGTAACAATTACCAATGTTTTATTAAACTTATCGCGGAGTTCGACAAATAAATTATTTAATGTTTCACTATTTTCCGTATCGAGATTACCGGTTGGTTCATCCGCTAAAATTAATTGAGGATCATTTACAAGCGCTCGCGCAACGGCAACACGCTGCTGCTCACCGCCGGAAAGCTGTGCTGGTTTATGCCCGAGCCTTTCAGCTAAACCAACTGCTTCAAGAATCCCTTTCGCTTTTATCGAGGCATTTTTGAATGAAATATTTCCGATAAGTTGAGGGATTGCTACATTTTCAAGAGCGGTAAATTCAGGTAAAAGGTGATGGAACTGAAAGACAAAACCAATATGCGTATTTCTAAAAGAAGATAATTTTTTGTCGGAAAATACTGTTACATCATTACCATCAATAAAAATATTACCCTTATCCGGTTTATCCAATCCGCCAATAATATGAAGCAGAGTACTTTTGCCCGCACCAGAAGCTCCGATGATAACCGAAATATTATTTTTTGGGATATCAAGAGAAATGTCTTTCAAAATTTCCAATTTAGTTGTTAACCCTTTTTCATAGGATTTAAAAATATGTTCAGCTTTAATAATTATGCTCATAACATTTGTCAATCAGTTTTTTTTAATAAAAGTACTAAATTCTTAATTCATAATCTGGCTGAGCCAGAACCAAATAATTTGTGATCATTGAATAGTATCCTCGGTTAAATTGTTGTTTTTTTTGTCGAGATATTTTTGTCTTATTCCCATTTTCCATTTTTATATCCATCACAAAATTAAAAAACATTGAATCCCGACCTGTCTACCGCCAGGTAGATGGGATTCTTTTTTGAGTTTTGTCCTTTTGCTACAAATATTAAATCCCTATTTATCTACCACTAGGCAGACGGGATTTCTGCAACCCGCCGCTGGCGGGTTGCATCTTTGTAACAAATAAACCCACCAACAACTAACATTCCCTTCGGGAATGAATGTTTCTTATCTCCAAAAATCCCTTCTGGAGCAAATATACTTTGGTTATCGGCTATGCCGCGCTAAGAATGAATGGGTGCATGACTGAATGAAAAACATTCATCCATTCATTTTCATTCATCCAGGTACTTAACAGTTTTCTACTCAGCAAATATTCTTGTCATTTTGCGCAGAATATTTTTGCTAACTATCCAATTCTTAATTTTTAGCTTTATCATTCCCATTTTATCGCCTCAACGGGATTAATTTCAGAAGCTTTTTTTGCAGGAAGCAACGCTGCAAAAGTTGATAATAAAATAGAAGCGCCTCCAACCGCAAAAAAATCTGTCAATCGGAGATTCATCGGGATAGCGTCAATCTTATATTCCAACGGATTCAAGGGATAAAGTTTATAAGTGGTTTGCAGATAATAGACTAACAAACCTAAGGCAAAACCGGCTAACGTTCCGATTATTCCGACGTAGAATCCTTGCAGTAAAAAAATCTTTTTAATTGATGCTTCAGTTGCTCCTTTAACTTTCAAAATTCCGATATCACGTCTTTTCTCAAGAACCGACATACTAAGCGAACCAAGAATATTGAAGACTGCAACCGCTATGATCATCATCAATAATGCGTAAGCGACCCATCGTTCGATATTCATTACTGAATAAAGGTCTTTATGGAAATCGTACCAGGTAGAAACAATAAACTCATCTGATAATCTTGCTTGAAGTTTTTCTTTTAATGGAAAAGCGTCCTGCTCATCAACCAATTTAATTTCAATTCCTTGCATACTATTTTTATAGCTCAAGATATTCTGCGCTTCCGGCAGTGGACAGAATATCAACGAAGCGTCATACTCATTATTGTTTGAAAGGAATATTCCTTTTATCACCACTTTATAAATTTTCGGTAGTGAGAAACTGGCAATAGCTTTTTCGACTGAAGAAGGGGAGATGATGGACAATGTATCACCGATTGCCGCCTGCATCCTATCAGCTAAGTACGCACCGATTAAAATTTCAGATGTCCCCGTGCTTTGTTGCGGAAGAATATCGCCCAGCAACATCTTCCCTTCAAAATTCTCTGTAACCTTTTCATCTGTGAAATCAATTCCTTTCAATTCAACTACTTGGTTAAGATTTCCGTTTACTACAACTATTTTTCCCTTCACGTAAGGAGTAACGTACTGAAGACTTTCTTTTGCCAACGAAGTTTGAAGCTGCGGCAGTTCTTTTTGGGCGGCTTCGCTAACAGCTTCAATTCTTATGTGCGGATCAAATGAAATGAGATAGGAAGTAACCAGGTTACTAAATCCATTAAAGACCGAAAGTACAACGATCAACGCCGCAACCCCGATAGTAATTCCCGTGATTGAAAGATAAGAAATTATTGTAATGAAATTTATTTTGTGTTTTGCGAAAAGATACCGCCGCGCTATAAAATGCTCTAATTTCACTACGAAAACCTTAAAATTGTTACCGGCTGAATTCTTGACGCAATAAAACTTGGCGCCACAGAAACGATCAGAGTGACAAAGAATGTTACTGCAGAAACTAAGACCGAAATCCATAACTGGTAGAGAAGAGGAACTTCGGAGACAAAATAAACTGTTGATGGAAGAGTAATAAGGTTAAATGTGGTCTGAATCTTCATTAGAAAAAGCGCCAAGAGATTCCCGAACAAAATACCGGCAATGCCAATTAAAACACCTTGGATTAAAAATAGATAGACAATTTGAAGCTGCCGTGCGCCTAAGACTCGAAGGGTTCCGATGAATTCAGATTTTTCAATAACGATCATTAAAAGAGTGCTAATTATATTAAACACGGCAACGAGAATAATTAGCGCCAGGATAATCGGTATCGGTTTCTTTTGAAGTTCTATCCAGGTAAATATGGCTTTATAATTTTGGAAAACAGTTTTAACGTAAGCAGGGTAACGGAGATTATCCTGAAGCAGGTCTGCTAAACTATCCACCCCGTTAAGCGACGATAACTTAATTTCAAAGCCCGAAACCGCATGCTGCATCGCAAAGAGGTTTTGTAAAGTAGTAAGATCAACTAAAACAAAAGATTCATCGAACTTTGACATCCCGCTTTCGAAGATACCTGAAACGACAACATTTTCAACTATCGGAGTAGAAATATATGAGAAATCCGCTTTACCGGAAATTGCGAAGAGTTTAAGGGTATCACCGACCTCTGCAAAGAGTTTCCCGGCAATAGATTTACCAAGCATAACCTGGTTCGAATTAGCGCTAAAATAATTTCCCTTAACTATTTTAAATCCCTTATTCGTAGCAAAATAATTAGGTCGGATTCCATGGAGTGAAATGCCTTCCTTTATTTTTTTCTTCCCTAAAATTCCAACTTTAGAAACAAAAGGCTGAATTGAGACGATCTCATTTTTAATTAATCGAAGCGTTTGTTCTTCCACCTTCCGGAAATCGTAAAGGGGTTTATTGCCAAATCCGACTATTTGAAGATGAGCATCGAGCGTTAAAAGTTTTTTGGACACCAATTTTTCGTAACCGTTAAGAACAGAAAGGGCAATGATTAGGGTTGCTACACCAAGGGCAATTCCCCCGATCGCGATCGAGATAAAAATATTGACGAACTCCCGCTCTTTTTTAGAAAAAAGAATATTTTTTAATATCAGAAAGTAAAATCGCATAGAAAATTTGTCTGAATCAATTGCTAATTAAAAGCTTTCGGCTTATATTTACAATCCTAATATATGAAAATCCTAATTCATTTTTGAAGTTTATAAGTCAGCTATTGGGCATTTCATGTCAAAGTTCTTTTTATGTTGAAAAATTTCGGGGCGTAGCGTAGCCCGGTTCATCGCGCCTGCTTTGGGAGCAGGAGGTCGCAGGTTCGAATCCTGCCGCCCCGACACTTGAAATGACAAAAACTAAAATTCAAATTACAATTAAATTTTGTTCTTTGTGTTTTGTTATTTGGAATTTGAACTATGCGCCCATAGCTCAATTGGATAGAGCAACAGCCTTCTAAGCTGTAGGTTAGTGGTTCGAGTCCACTTGGGCGTACATGATTTTAAATAACAAAAATCAATATCCAAATTCCAAAAATTTTGTTATTTGGAATTTGTTTTTTGGAGTTTATTAGTTTTTCTACATGGTGAGTATAGCTCAGTTGGTTAGAGTACCAGGTTGTGGCCCTGGGGGTCATGGGTTCGAGCCCCATTACTCACCCGGATTTGTTCTTTAACGAAAGATTATAATTTTTATTCAAGGCCCTATCGTCTAGTGGTTAGGACATAGCCCTTTCACGGCTGTAACAGGGGTTCAAATCCCCTTGGGGTCACAAAAAACCTCACTAGTAATTGTAATGGTGAGGTTTTTTAATTTTAAGAAAGCAGCATTATTGTGTCATAATTCGCTGAACACTCATAACGCTTCGACGTAATTCTCTATAGCAAATAAAAATTATAAAAAATGCAGGTAGCGGACGAGACAGCTCTGTTTTGATCTAAAATATTTATGTTTTTTTTTGTAAAGACGCTGCATGCCACGTCTCTACTTCATCAAAAGTAATTTTTTAACCGCTCTATACTTTCCTGTTTTCAATTGATAGAAATAAATTCCCGATGGCAGATTTGCCGCATTCCACTCAACTCCGTGATAGCCGGATTCTCTTTCTCCGTTGATTAAAACTGCTACTTTTTCTCCAAGCTGATTATAAACGCTCAGCACAACTTGCGTCCGTTCCGGCAAACCAAAGCTGATTGTAGTGCTTGGATTAAAAGGATTCGGGTAGTTTTGAAAAAGTTTGAAATCATCCGGTAAAACAGTTGCAACATCCTCGGTTCCGGTAGAAGTAAAATGCGCACGAAAATCATCAATACAGATTGATCCATCATCTTTTTTAGTATCGCTTGTCTCAGCAAGATAGAGACGTGTCCATTGGATAGGGAAGGAAAGCACAGCGCTTGGATTAGCCCAGCTTGGAACAGCATCTTTCAAATTAACTTCAATAAACTGCCATGAATCCATCCACTCAATTCCGGGGTCGCCGCTTGTAAAATTGATGATAAATTTTTCGTTATCTTTATCAGCAAATTCGCCGCGAAGCCAATGCTTCTTCCCATCGCCATAAATCTGGATGCTCAATTTCTCCGGTGTTCCTGAAATGGGAATTGTTTTAGCCAGATACAAAGCGCTTGTTCCTCCGGTCGTTAAACTATAGTTCAATCTTCCGGAAGAGGAAGGAGAGACAAAAATCGAATTATCGGGTGTGAAGCTGCATCCGGCTAAATTTACTTTTGTTCCGCTTAATGTGTAGCCCGAAGGATTTGAAAAGTCATCTATGATCATTGTTGCAGCCGTTCCCACAGTTAATGGAACGGAACCTTTTATAGAATCATATTCAGCAAAAATTTCACCTATTCCGGTGTTCGTGGCTGCAAAATACCCGCCGGACGTTATTGTACCCACAGCGCCTAATACCGACCAGTTGAATTTTGATTGTGAAAGCTGAATACCATTGTTATAATTATCAGACGCAGTCGCTTTCATTTGCTGAGATTGCCCGACTTGCAGAATTACCGGGTTAGGCTCCAAAATAATTTTGGAAACTTTCGTAAGATGAATGAGTGCAGAATCTTTAATTTCGCCAATTCCGGCATAAATATATCCGGTGATAGTATCATTTGCTGCAGTAAAAACACCGCTTTGGGATACTGTTCCAATTAAGGTTTCGCAGTTCCAGGTAAGACTGCCGGAGGAAATATTAACAGGATTAAAATGTTCATCAAACCCTGAGGCAGAAAAATTCATAGTAGAGCCTTTTATTAAGAAAACTTCATTAGGATTAATTCTTAAATGGGCTAATGAACCTGTTGGCGCGGTACTGATCAATAATAAACTGTTTGCCACTGATCTTTCTCCGCCGATATCCGAAGGACTATTTACGATTTTATCCCGCACAACCATTGTAGTTGATCCTCCTCCATCAAGGTTCAATCCTTGATAAACTCCCCATTTGATCATGTAATCACCGAGTTCTTTGTAAGACATCCCGACGCTCAGTCCGGCTTGTCTTCCATCAACTGAAAATAAAAAGATTTTTGTTGTATCTAGATTGAACCCGATTGAAGTTCGTGGATGCCGATCTCCATTGTCACTATTTGCAACTCCATTTTTAACAAGCCAGGTATTTCCTCCTATTAACTGCTCAAGTTGAGGGAAAGCAGGGGAGAGGGTTAAAACAATTTTTACCGTATCTCCTTTATGAAAATTATTTATTAAAAAAGCGCTTGATACACCGTGACCGGAGAGAACGGCGTTTCCCTTCCCGATTTGCAGATTTCCGATATTTGCAATTAAAGTATCAACCACGCATCGAATCGTATCATTAACTAACCAATTATCAATTTGCAATAAACGCACTTCAGTTCCGTATTGGTTGCTGGAAGTAGAATTTCCCATAAAAGAATTGTAGAAGATCATCTCATCTGTTGCACGAATACGATTAATACCGGAAATAGTTTTTATACTGTCACTTGTTATGATTGAACCGGAAAAATTCTGCATCCCGATCAGTGGATTATTGTTTATGTCGAAGGCGATGTTCAACCAATCGTTTGTAACTTTAAGCAGTTCACCGTTAACAATTTGAGACCCGATCTGCTCGCCTGTGCTTGTATTGTAAAAATCTCCGTTAATAGCTCCGACAACCTTATGCCCTTCATAACTGTTTCGAGCAGCCGATGAAGAAGTTTTCTCAAAAGCTGTTAGTTTATCTCCCGATTTCACTGATTGAAATTTCAGCCATTCATTATGGAGATCAATGGAAAGAATATTAATATTCCATGGACCGGCATCAATTACTTCATGGTAGTGAATTACTCCAGGTCCTACATTTACACTATCTAATGAACCTGCAAAAACGAAATTCGAAGTGATTAAGAATGAGAGGAAGTAGAAATTGATTTTCATACAAACACCTTTAGAGTTGTGTAATATTTCAATGATTAATTGTAGGTGTAAAAATAATAAATGAATGGACAACATTCTATTGTGGCAAATATTATTTTTGTTTTTAGCAAGCGAGAATTATCCTAAAATATTTTGCAACAAATAACATTACATAGAGCGGTAAACTGCATGGTTGATGGTTGAGTTTTTATGGAAGATGAAATTGCACCAAAGCTATCAAAATATCTTGACATATAAAACAAAAAGCTAAATGGCAATACTTTAGGTCATTCAAGGATAAATTGTAAGCAAAGTGATTTATTAATTACAATCACCTTATTATTTTTTCCCTTTGTATTACAAACTAAATAAATATATTAGAGATAGAAAAAAAAATATATGTGCAAATTCTTCCTCTAAAATGTGTTTCTGATTTCTAAAAAATAAATTAATTAAATAAGGAGTTACCTATGCTGCTGCATCAACAATTTGTGCGGGTTGCAAAAAAACATGAGAAAAAACTTGCAATCATTGATAAAACGCTCAATCGAAAATTGACTTATAAAAGAGCGTTGATCGGAGCTCTGATTCTGTCTAAAAAATTTGAAAAATATGAATCAGGCTTTTTGGGGATAATGTTACCTAATTCAGCCGGATCAGTATTAGCAATATTGGGAACACTTATGAGCGGACGAATTCCCGTAATGATTAACTATTCAACCGGCGCCGCAATGAACAGTGAATTCGCACAAAAAAAATGTGCCTTTCGTACAATCATTACCTCTAAAGTTCTTTGTGAAAAAATTAACTGCCGCAAAGTTGAAGGGATGATCTTTCTGGAAGACATCATGAAAACCGTATCCATTTTAGATAAATTAAAAGCGGCGATCAAAGCGAGTCTTCCGGTGGAACTCTTATTAAAGAGGATTCATCAAGGAGATGAAAATGATACGTTGCTTATTCTCTTTACTAGCGGAAGTGAAAAAGACCCTAAGGGAGTACAGCTTACTCACAAAAATATTACGCAGAATTATGAAAGTCTCATTAAAGAGTTTTCCTTTACCCCGGATGATATTTTTCTTGCAAACCTTCCTTATTTCCATGTATTTGGCCAAACGGCAAATCTTTGGGTTCCCTTGTCGGTTGGTATGTCAATAGTCACCTATGCAAATCCTCTTGATTTTAAAACGGTATGTGAAATTGTACGCGATGAAAAAGTTACGCTGATGGCAGGAACGCCAACATTTTTTTGGGGATATTTACGGAATTCAAAACCGGGCGATTTTCAATCTACCCGTATTTTACTTTCCGGCGCCGACAAATGTCCTGATGCTTTGCGCAAAGGATTTATGGAAAAACATGGCAAAGTTCTGCTTGAAGCGTACGGCGCTACAGAAACAAGTCCGGCAATTACGGTTAATACCTTAGAGAATAACCGACCCGGGAGTGTTGGGCGTCCGATCAACGGCGTTCAAGTTATGGTTGAAAATTATGAAACCGGCGAGACTTGTAAAGTTGGAGAAATTGGGAAAATTCTTGTGAAAGGGGATAATGTTATGAAGGGATATTTTGATGATTTCGAACAGACCTCGTTAAGTATCCGCCATGGCTGGTACGATACAGGAGATATGGGCTACAAAGATGAGGATGGATATTTATGGCATGTTGGAAGATTAAAAAGATTTCTCAAGATTGGCGGGGAAATGGTCTCGTTAATTAAAGTGGAGGATGTTCTCGAGAAATTATTACCGCCTGATGTTGAATGTTGTGTAGTAGAAGTTCCGGATCCTATTCGCGGCGCTCGTATTGTTGCTGCGGTTACTCAACAAGTTGATGAAAAAGCTACGCTCAGCAAAATGGCAGAACAGTTGCCAGGTATTGCAATGCCTTATAAATTTGTGATTTTACCTGAAATGCCAAAATTGGGCAGCGGTAAAATTGACTTTAAAACTATTACGGAAAAAGTTCGAGATATTGTTCAGGGAAGATAGATTCTAAGAAAAAAAGCTCGAACTCATGGAGCTTTTTTTTAAAGCGTCGGTCGAATTTGCCCGTCTAAGCCGCCTCAAGCGGGTGAAGTCGGTTGCAGACCTTCAGTAAGTTTATAAATTCATTTGTTTAAGCAACGCTCTCCCTTGTCCTGATTTAAAGAATTTCTCTCTTGCTTCAGCTTCATGTTTAATTAAAAAGTCTTCCGAATGAATAAGTTCTAAAGGTCTTCGGTTTTTAGTTGATGATACCAAGCCAGAGTGATGTTCGGAAAGTCTTCTTTCTAAATTTGAAGTAAAGCCGATATATCGTTTCCCATCCTTCAAACTTCGTAGTACATAAACATAAAACATTATCGGACTCCGAAAATAAAAAAAACTCGAAAACTTCGAGTTTTTAATTGAGGCGTCGGTCGGATTCGAACCGACGAATAAAGGTTTTGCAGACCTTCCCCTTAGACCGCTTGGGTACAACGCCAAAAAGATGACCAAATATTTCAAAGATAGCGTCGGTCGGATTCGCCCGC
>MNVA01000036.1:0-1286 GCA_001871325.1 Ignavibacteria bacterium CG1_02_37_35 | reverse complement strand
TCGCCCGCCAAAGGCGGGTTGCAGACCTTCCCCTTAGACCGCTTGGGTACAACGCCAAAAAGATGACCAAATATTTCAAAGATAGCGTCGGTCGGATTCGCCCGCCAAAGGCGGGTTGCAGACCTTCCCCTTAGACCGCTTGGGTACAACGCCAAAAAATCAACCTTTGAGCTGAACAAAATAAAATCCACATTCGTGGATTTGTTTTTGAGCGGGAAACGGGACTCGAACCCGCGACTTCAACCTTGGCAAGGTTGCGCTCTACCAACTGAGCTATTCCCGCAGAAAAGATTCAAAAAGAACTCACTCAATATATACGAATGAAAAAATTTTTCCAAATCTCTTTACAGAAATATTAATTGTACCAGCCGATAACTGAAAGTCTGGTTTTTCCAAATCCATAATTTCTATTGCTAGACCCTGAATTCACAGCAGTAACCGCTTGATCTACAGCTTCTTTAGAATATTTTATAGAACCGTTTCCATTACCTAATAAACTCCCTTCTGATGAGGAAGAACCTAACCCGACTACTGCACCAATGATAGTAGTGTGTACATGAATTAGATCATCAGCAATAATTATTCCTTTGAATGTTCCAGAATTTAAATTCTTCATAATCGCATTACCATAAGCATTGTGAACTATAAGAACACCCGATCCGGAAATGTTCATTGACTGCCATGTGCCATGGTTAGGTAATTCGACATAAGTTATTCCGCTTAAAGGTGTGGTTAATTCTGAAGGATCAGTTACATATTGTCCTCCGTTTGCGCCGCTTCCAGCTAAATTCTTTAAAGTGCCTTCTGGGTATCCCTCAGAGGAACCACCAAAAACTTTATCAGGTGTATCCGGGAAGCTACCGGATGGCAGAGACCCTGATGTTTTTACAACGTGAGAATTTGCCGGTTTGGAAGGGGCATAATCTGTTCCACTATGAGTTCCTCCAACATCCGAACTTCCATCTTGACTAAATGAAGAAGTCGTCCAAATGCCATAAGTTCCAGTACCTGCAATAAGATTGCCATTCAAATCATGGTTTCTTCCGTCAACTTGCATATTACCGCTTGTTGAGATATTATCTTTTGATGAAATACTCCCTTGTATTGCTGCTGGAGTTGTGGTGCTAACCGGAGGAGCTATAGCAACATAAGTGGTCATAGATTTTGTGATGTTCGAATATGTAGCAGAAACAACAACTTTTAATGTATCGCCGTTTGTAGGGTCTCCATCACTTTCATCATCACTGTCGTGGTCATCACCTTCGTGGTCATCATCTTCATGGTCG